>JBBQOJ010000215.1:0-5782 GCA_038330815.1 Chitinophagales bacterium
AAGCCGCAGTTTATTGAGGGTGCTTCGTTTAAAATTGTTTTACCGGTAAGTGATGATTTCTTTACAGGCAGTCAAGATGGTAACCAGGATATTAACCAAGATGATTTGATTGTTGCAATCAATATGCAAATTGATTACGGAGTAAATGGCGGTGCAAATGGCGGTGCAAGTGGCGGTACAAGTGGCGGTACAAGTGGCGGTGCAAATGAGGGAGTAAATGAGGGAGTAAATGAGGGAGTAAATGAGGGAGTAAATGAGGGAGTAAGAAAAGAGATTATTGAATTAGTAGCCATATTGATGGGTAATGAGGGTTTGAAAGTCCGTGAGTTGGTCACAAAAAGAGGTAAATCCAGGGCCACAATAGAACGATATCTAAAGCTAGCAAAAGAATTAAGTATTATTGAGTTTCGGGGAGCGCCTAAAACCGGTGGCTATTATCTCACTCAATCAATGCAAAATAGAATAAAAGACCCGGGTGAATAATAACTAAAATTAAGAAGACAGATTAATATAAACTGTGTGACAATTTAGATAACCAAACCAGCGACTGCATTATAAACTGCACGAAAAGTAGCATGATAAAATGCACGATAAAAAGTAACAAAAATTAATGAGCAACAACAATTCCCCAAACACTTCAAGCATAGTCTCGAAAGTATTGGCTTTCTGTAACACTTTAAGAGATGATGGTGTAGGATACGGCGATTACTTAGAGCAGTTAACTTATTTGCTGTTTTTAAAAATGGCTGATGAATACAGCGGGCCACCGCATAACAGGAAGATGCCTATACCCAAAGATTTCAATTGGGAGAGCCTTACCAACAAAAGCGGTGATGAACTGGAAGTGCATTACAGCAAACTGCTGCGGGAGCTGGGTAATGAAAAAGGTATTCTGGGTCAGATATTTATAAAAAGCCAGAATAAAATACAAGACCCTGCCAAGCTCTACAAACTCATTGCCCTCATCAATGCCGAGCAATGGGTGCTGATGGGTGTAAAAGACAAAGGCGATATTTACGAAGGCCTGCTGGAAAAAAATGCAGAAGATACCAAGAGCGGTGCCGGCCAGTATTTTACCCCAAGGCCACTGATAAAAGCCATGGTAGAATGCCTGCGCCCCGAGCCCATGCGCACCATTGCAGACCCTGCCTGTGGTACCGGCGGTTTCTTTTTAGCCGCTTATGATTGGATGACAGATAATCTTGAGCTGGACAAAGACCAAAAGAAATTCCTCAAATTCAAAACCTTTGCCGGCAACGAAATTGTAGCAGGCACCCGCCGCCTGGCATTGATGAATTTGTTCCTGCACAATATCGGCGATATTAATGCCGATACCATGATATCACCCAATGATTCACTCATTGCCGCCAGCGAAACCCGGTACGACTATGTGCTGGCCAATCCACCCTTTGGTAAAAAAAGCAGCATGACTTTTACCAATGAAGAAGGCGAGCAGGAAAAAGAAGACCTAACCTACAACCGCCAGGATTTTTGGGTAACCACCAGCAACAAACAACTCAACTTTGTACAGCATATTAAGAGCATGCTAAAAACAACTGGCATGGCCGCGGTAGTGTTGCCGGACAATGTTTTGTTTGAAGGTGGGGCAGGAGAAACGGTTCGTAAGAAATTATTAGAAACCACCGACCTGCATACCATCCTCCGTTTACCCACCGGTATCTTTTATGCCAATGGGGTAAAAGCAAATGTGTTGTTCTGGGATGGCAAACCCAGCAGTAAAGACCCACACACAAAAGAAGTATGGGTGTATGATTATCGCACTAATATACATCACACTTTAAAAAAGAATCCACTCAAGCTGGATGACTTAAAAGATTTTATTGCTTGTTACAATCCAAAGAACCGCCATAAAAGAAAAGAAACTTTTAATGCTGCTACCAATCCCGAAGGCCGCTTTAGAAAATTTACCTATAATGAAATAATCGCTAGAGATAAAACAAGTTTGGATATTACCTGGTTAAAAGATAAATCACTAGCCGACCTGGATAACCTTCCTGATCCCGATGTTTTAGCGTTAAATATTGTCGAGAACCTGGAAGCGGGGCTGGATAGTTTCAGGGCGATTATTGCTTCGTTGAATTCGAAGAATTGATCTTCTATATGAGCTATCAAATACTCATGTGAAAACTGCAGAACTTGTCGCTAATATGTTGGGGACTAAATGCAGCTTTAAACAACCTCGGGTTTAGAATCCCGGATAGGAATCGTATGAATAGTTAAACTAACCTAAAATAAGTCTACTGATAGATGAATGACTTGATTCGATTCACGAAGGCAGCAGCAGCCATAAACGAGTACTAAGCCTCATTTTAGAAACTCTTCAACTACTTGTTTTCCAGTGTCCAATCCGGCCTTATATAATGGCAGGTGTAACCGCCGGGATTTTTCTGCAAGTAATCCTGGTGTTCTTCTTCCGCATTCCAAAATTCAGTTGCCGGCACTAACGCGGTAACAATTGGCCCAGGCCATTTACCAGATGCCGTCATTTCCCTGATTAATGTTGCTGCTGTTTCCCTCTGCGTTTCATCCACGTAAAAGATAGCAGAACGGTAGGATAGGCCCCTGTCATTACCCTGCCTGTTTAAGGTGGTAGGGTCATGTAGCTGAAAGAAAAACTCCAGTATTGTGCGGTAGGATAAAAGCGTTGGATCAAATATAATTTCTATGGCTTCTGCATGGGTGCCATGGTTGCGGTAAGTTGCATTGGGCACATCGCCACCGGTGTATCCAACTATGGTTGAGGTTACGCCAGGAAGATTGCGAACGAGGTCTTCCACACCCCAAAAACATCCGCCAGCAAGTATTGCTTTTTCCATGTTCTTTGAATTTTGCATTTGATGCAAAATTAGCGATAATCCATTAAGGAAAGTTTTTATGCTGCTGGCAATTTAAAGTAACGTCATTTCTTCGCAGTAACGCCGCCTTTTTGGCTATGTGCAGTAGGCCGGGCCATTGCTTAATATGGAGCCATGCATTTTCCGCCGGGCAGGGGGCTCCATTCCGAGTCAACAAATTATTAATCCTTGCAACATTTAAACGGGAGATGGGCGGAACAAAAAGACAAAGATTTAAAAAAATCTATTCGGGGTATTTTAGCAAAAGAAACTGCCTGAGACGGACAATATGGCTTAGTCATATATTTAGCTTTTGTAGGCTTTTTACAAATCACCAGGCAAAACTTCATGGCTATGATTATATCAACATTAAACATTGACTGGGCGAAAAAAAAGGGAATCTCGTACAAATTATAGAGGCGCTTTTAAAGTATGCTTCCGATTTATGGTTGTAACCGAGGGTGTCGCATCTTTAAGCCTTCCTGGTTAAAATTATGTTTACCACACAAAAATAATTCCGGATATTATGCCACATGAAGGAGTAGATTATTCAGCTATGCTAAAAGGAAAGAAAGCAGTACGGGTAGCTATTTTTAGTAAGTACGAAGCCGGCAAATCATACGCTGTAACGGATGAATACACCAGCATCTGCAAATCATTTAAAACACCCAAAGGAACACTCACCATTTACGGAACCATCATTGGTACTCAGTTTACCAAAAAGCCTTACGCCGAAAATGAACTAAACAATTGCGTTAAAGATTGTTTGCGGATAAACAATGAAACCGACTCATTGTGTTTGGCGGGGGATTTGAATACGGCTTTTGTTGAAAGTGAAAAGTATTTTGAAAAGAAGGGTATCAAGAGCCGCCAGGTCTTGCAGAGGCTCTGTACAAAATGTGCTTTTGATTTATCAACAGCGGGTATTGTAAGAAATATAGATCACATTTTTGTTCCTAAGAAATGGCTGGAACATTTTACCATAAAAGCAAGCATATTTGTCGATAAGAATATATTAAGTGACCCCATAGGTTTGTCGGTTGAAAGTAAATGAGGTAAATAATAATATAAGCCTCCGTTTCCGAGTAACTCCTCTCCATCACTTCGGCTTTTACCGGCTTATTTAATGTTGCGCACTGTTGAGACCGGTAATATAGGAACGAAAAATTCCCGATACATTCTAATTTTTATCTGAAAATTATCTTAAAACCTGTCCCATGCTTATAAGATATCTCCGGAATAACAATATTCCACCAGGGGAATTTAGCGGAAACGTGATGCCGCTGATGAAAAAAAATTTATTTGAAAGTAAATGGAATGATGCCGTTTCAATTAGAGCAAAGAAAATACTTAAAAAACAGGTAATTTTATTTTTGCCTGGTAGTAACATGAATTAATAAATAAGCGAAGTGGAGGAGTTATTGTAGAATCGGATGTAAATTAATACAGCAAAGCTTTGCAGTATTACTATTTTGCAAAAAATTTTCGGGAAATAAAGAAGCCATATCGTTGTTAAAAACAGATTTACTCAAATGTGCAAACTATACCCTAAAAAAAAGCGATACTAAAGCTTGATTTTATTGTACTAATGCTGTAGCAAACAAAAAAGCCGCAATAAAGCGGCTTTGTACTCGGGATGGGAGTTGAACCCACACTCGCCTTACGGCGAACAGGATTTTAAGTCCTGCGTGTCTACCAGTTCCACCACCCGAGTGGGAAGTACCGGCACTTTGCCGGCGGTAGAAAAAAAAAGCAGATAACAAAAGCTATCTGCGTTAAAACTGTGAGCGAAAGACCGGGCTCGAACCGGCCACCCCGACCTTGGCAAGGTCGTGCTCTACCAAATGAGCTACTTTCGCATTATCAAAAAGAACTGACTTATTTTTCGGACTGCAAAAATAAGGTTTGTAAATTAACTACAAAAATTTATTTGTACTGGGGATTATACAAAGTATTTTCCGGTACCGTTACTTCGGGTTTACCCTTGTACCGATGACTATACATACTCATGCACCCACCCAAAATAAAAGCAACCACCAAAAATACCTGGCAGAAAAAAAGAAAGCGGGAGGAGGATACCCAATTGTGCGCAAAATCCTTGTGCTTATTGTCAATTACTTCGTATTCCATAATGTGTTGTTTGCGAGGCAAAAATAAGTAAAGTGAAGTAAAATAAAATTATTTGTTCCCAATAATTTCTAAAAAGGTATTTTTCTTTTTGATAAAATGCTGCCATACTACAGACCCTGGGTAGAGGCCGGCCGGCTGCCCCTTCCGTTGCTTTGGAAAAACGGCTTTGTGCCGCTCCCAAATCAGCCACATAATAAAATAAAAATGCGATTTAGTTATTGCGGCAAACAACCGGGGCCTACCCTGCAACAGTTCGCGCCACAGGGCCACCCCGTCGAGCAATAATCGGCCAATGATGATGGGAATGGCCCTGCCCACCGGTAAATTTTTGGCTAACATAATCAACCCATTCCTGAAATTCAGGTAGGTCTTAAAGGGGTGCTCCTTGTGCAGCGTGCCACCGCCCACATGGTACACTACCGAGGCAGGCTGCACATATACTTTATACCCGGCAAGCTGCAAGCGCCAGCAAAAATCAATCTCCTCCTGGTGGGCAAAAAAATAACTGTCCAACCCGCCTGCTTCATGGTAACAAGCTGCTTTTACAAACAGCGCGGCACCACTCGCCCAAAAGCATGCTGCCGGGTCATCATATTGTCCCCTATCCGTTTCCGTTATATCAAACACTCTTCCTCTCGCAAACGGGTACCCGAAAATATCCAGCCAGCCACCCGCCGCACCGGCATATTCAAATTTTGTACGGTTGCCGGCATCCAGTATTTTCGGCTGGCAGGCTGCAATTAATGGCGATTCTTCCATCAAATCAATCACCGGTTCTATCCAGCCCGGCGCTACTT
>JBBQOJ010000216.1:0-5777 GCA_038330815.1 Chitinophagales bacterium
ACAAATTAAAAGGCATTTGATACGGTATTTGTTTATCGCAACACTAAATGGAAAGCACACTACCTTTACAAAAAAAAATACCGCATGCAATTTCCCGCTCCTGTTCCTGTTACCTGGATAGCCGAATTCATCAACGCTGAAATTATTGGCAACAACAATGGAGCAGCTACCGGCATCAATGAATTGCATAAAGTGTCTTACGGTGACCTTGCATTTGTAGATCATCCAAAATATTACGACAAATGCATTAACAGTGCCGCTACCTTTATTATCATTAATCAACCGGCTGATTGCCCGAATGGCAAAGCCCTGTTGCTGGTTGATAATCCCTTTGAGGCTTACTGCAAAATCGTACAACACTTTAATCCTTTTCAACCGTCCCACCAACCCGTAAGTGATAGCGCTGTTATCGGTGAAGGCAGCTTTATCTATCCCAATGCATTTATTGGGCACCAGGTAACTATTGGTACCAATTGTATCATTTATCCCAATGTAACGATCATGGATAATTGCATTATCGGCAACAATGTGATGATACAGGCAGGTACCGTAATAGGCAGTGACGCATTTTACTATAACACAAAAAAAGACAGGACAAACTGGTATAAAAAAATGCCCAGTTGTGGCCGGGTAATTATTGAAGATGACGTGGAAATAGGAGCGGGTTGTACCATCGATCGCGGGGTGAGTCATGATACCATCATTGGTAAGGGAACCAAGTTTGATAATACCATCCACATTGGTCACGATACGGTGATTGGCAAGAACTGTTTATTTGCCGCCCATGTAGTGGTAGCAGGCTGTGTAAATATCGAAGATGGCGTAACGCTGTGGGGCCAGGTGGTGGTTAATAAAACACTTACCATTGGCGAAAACGCCGTGTTGCTGGGAAGAACCGGGGTAAGCGGCGACCTGGAAGGAAATAAAACCTATTGGGGTGCACCCGCACAGGAAGCGGGCATCGTTAAACGCGAACTGGTATGGATAAAAAGGATACCACAGCTGTGGGAAAAAGTGATGGGAAAATAAGTACCGGTTTCGGGTTACCAGGCCTGCTTTACAATCAAGGCTACAGTAACTGCTATCATTTTTACAACACCTATTCAACAGTTGCTTCTTGCGGTGCGGCAGTAGGCGTATAATCATAGGGAAGCATATCACCTATTTTATCCCAAATCCAGTAACCGGTAATAGTGATATCATTCTGATCAAAATAGTAACCATTTTGTTCAATGCCAATTGCCTCTCCTGGTGCAATGGCAATTACCGACAACTGGAAATCCCGGGGCGTATCCTTGTTTTGTAAAACATAGCCTTCCTCGGGAAATTCATAACTATATAACACCGCCATATTTGGCTGGTTGGGCATAATACTAACCAGTTGCGTACTATCATCTTTTACATAATTAATGGCCCTGTAATAATCCTGCAGTTTTACCGCCGTATCCTGTTGATTGCGTTTGGCCACCAACTGAATTTCGAAACCCTCTTCCCAAAGGGTTTGATTGTAAATGCTGCGCATAAAATGCAGCATCGAGCCATTGTAAGCTTCCAGCCTGTTTGCCTGCCACTGCCCCTGCTGAAGGCTATCGGTTGGCGTCATTTCCTCAAACAACGGGTAGCCCGTGTAAATTCCGGCATCAGTGCCATATTCGTGTACAAAAGAGTCGAGGGTATATTTTAATTTATAGCCCAGGGCCCTGTTTTCCATTTCAATGGGAGCAGTGGCCATTACCTTCAGCCGGTCTTTTCTTTTGTAATAATAAAATTTCAATACCTCTTTATTGGTGATGGTACACTGTTGGCTGTTGGTTGTTTTTCCAATAAAATTATCCAGGAAAAAACTGCCGTATTTTTCCCAGCCATCCTTTACCTCATTACTGGCTTTAATCACTACGTCTTCCATTGCTTCCATTTTTCGGTTAACTGCAATCAGGATTGATTTATCACCAGCATCAGCAGTAGATATGCGCCGGCTCATGGTTTGGTACCCGGTAAAAGTGACAATAAGGTCGTAGCCCCCGTTGGGTAGGTATAGGGTAAAATTTCCGTTGGCATCCGTAGCGGTACCCATCGTGGTATTTTGTGCAAACACCGAAGCTGCCTGCATTGGGTTATTGGTAATGGCATCCACTACCTTACCGGTGATGGTATAATTGTTTTGCGCCAGTGCATTGATACAAAGTAGTAACGCCGGTAAAAAGAGGAAAGTCGTTTTCATACTAAATAGTTAACGGGGATTGCTTTATTTTATTACAATGCCAGGTAAAATTTCAGCGGCATAGCATCGATGGAACTACCTGTTAATTTTTACTAAACCGGGGCCCCAATACTGCACAAGTATCGGCAATAGTAGTTGCCATTGGTTTGTATTGAAAGCCGGGTAAAAATTGAAGAAGCTTACTATTATCAAAATAGCTGTGGGCAAGTGCCGTGGCTGCAGTTTCCTTTGTTACCAATGGATTTTTATGGGTAAACCAGGTTTTAATTTTTTCAATCCGCCACACCAGTTGTGCAATAAAGGGAGTCACTTTTTTATGGGGCTGTTTTTTTCCGAAGGCATCTGCCACCATGTTAAATATTTCACGGTAGCTAAAGTTACCAGCACTCAGAATAAAACGTTCGGCAGTAATATCGCTGTTCATCAAGGCAATCATAATGGTGGCCACATCGCTTACATCCACGAAACCGGTGATGCCTTCCGTATACCAGGGAAATTCATCATATACACTTTTAAAAATCTGGGAACTACCTGCATGCCAGTCACCCGCACCTAAAATAATCACCGGGTTTACCATCACTGCATTTAACCCTTCCCCAATACCACGCCATACTTCCAATTCGCTTAAATATTTACTTTGCCCATAATTGCTATTGCTGGTTTCCTCGGTCCAGTTCATCTTTTCATTGATTGGTTCATTTTCCCTGATCCTGCCCAGCGCAGCCACCGAACTTACATGCACCAGTTTTTTTACGCCGGTAACCAGGGCAGCATTTACCACATTGGTAGTTCCTTCTATATTTACTTTAAACAACCGTTTTTTTTGAGCGGGGTTAAAGTTCACCATCGCCGCGCAGTGATATACTTTCTCCACTCCTTCCATCGCCAGTTCCAGGCCGGTAATGTCCAATATATCACATTGAAATGGCTGCAACTGAAGGTGCGGGTTATTTGACAACGAAGTGGTATGATACAGTGCCCTTACCTGTTGGCCCTGTGCCAGCAGTTGCTTTATTAATTCGCTACCAACCAGGCCTGCCGCCCCTGTTACTAAAATCATAGGTTAAATTTATCTGCCATCGCAAAAGTAATGGAAGCGGCTGTATAAGCGGGTTTAAAACAGGTTTATTATTCCGCGGGTAGCCATATAGGCCATTGCTACCACTACCAGCCACCCAGCTACTTTCATCCACAAAGGGTGACGGTAAGTAGCAACAATTTTTTTATTGCCTGCGGCCAGCAAGATGATGGCAAGGGCAATGGGAAGTATCAGTCCATTTAATCCACCGGCAAAAATTAATAGTTTCACCGGTTGGCCTATCCATAAAAAAACCAGGGTAGAAAAAACTATAAAAAAAATGATTACCCGCCGAAAGTGTTTTACGATGCGGATGTGCATCGATTGCATAAACGTAACAGAGGTAAAAGCCGATCCAATAACCGAGGTGATGGCTGCACACCAAAGTACCAGGCCAAATAATTTATAGCCTATTGTGCCCGCAGCGGTTTGAAAAACAGTGGCCGCCGGGTTACCAGGATCCAGTTGAATGCCCTGCATCACAACACCCAGTGCGGCTAAAAATAAAACGACCCGCATACCCGAGGCAATTAATATGGCACTCACTGCACTGGTGGAAACACGGTCTTTATTTTCTTCCCCGGTGATACCTGCTTCCAACAAACGATGCGCGCCGGCAAAACTGATATACCCGCCTACGGTACCTCCCACAATAGTTAGGATGATGGTTTCATCTACCTGGTCTGGCACAAACGTTTTAAGTAAAGCAGTGGCTAACGGGGGGTGCGAATGGTACGCAACGTAAATGGTTAACCCAATCATTACAAGGCCCAATACCTTTGCCAGCCCATCCATTACGCGGCCAGCATCCTTTAAAATAAAAATCACTACAGCAATCACGCAACTAATGGCTGCACCTGTTTTCACCTCCCATCCAAATAATACCTGCAAACCCAAACCGCAACCGGCAATGTTACCAATGTTAAAGGCCAAACCACCAATAACAATTAAAGTAGTGAGCAATAAACCTGCACCGGGAAATACTACCTGGGCGATATCAGGTGCATACATTTTACTAACACTGATGAGTCGCCAGATATTTAATTGGGCGCCAATATCTAGAAGAATAGAGATGAGTATCACGAAGCCAAAGCTCGCTGCCAGTTGCGCCGTAAACCGGGTAGTTTGTGTTATAAATCCCGGGCCGATGGCAGAAGTGGCCATTAAAAAAGCCGCTCCCATTACGGCACCTTTGTAGGTAGTTTCTTTTGCCAGGGGTTATATTTTTTGAAGTTGAATTCCTGCCTGTTGCAATGAGTGATATAGTTGCTTCGCCAGTGCTGCCGCATGTGCCCCGTCGCCGTGAATACAAATGGTGGCAGCACACATGGGGATAGTTGCTCCATCCACGGTAGTAACCGTTTGTTGCTGAATAAGCTGTAATACCTGTTGCACTGCGTCCTCCGCATCATTGATCAACGCCTTATCCAAGCCACGTGGTGTTAAAGTGCCGTCCCCGAGGTACCTGCGATCCGCAAAAGCTTCGGGAGCTACTTTAAGTCCAGTTTTTTCTGCTTCCCTTATCATCACCGAACCAGCTAAACCATAATACACCAGGGAAGAATCGAAATCAAATACGATTCTTGCTAATTGTTGACTCAATGAAGGATCGTGTGCTGCCTGATTGTACAATGCACCATGTGGTTTTACATGATGCAACCGGCCACCTTCTTCCTTAACAATCCTGTTAAGAATAGTTAGCTGATTGCGTATTGCCGCGGTTAATTCGTCCCGGGATAATTCCATGTCAGTTCTACCAAAGTTTTCGCGGTCGGGATAAGATGGGTGGGCACCAATGGCCACACCGGCTCGTAAACAATACCTCACCACTTCCCGCATTAGCTGTTCATCACCGGCATGATAACCACAGGCAATATTGGCAGCACTGATAAAGGGCATCAGCAGCATTTCATTGCCTATGCCCTCTCCCATATCGCAGTTAATATCAATCGTGGTCATAATAACGGGAACAGGTTTTTTTTATTACCTCCAGTGTTTGGTACATTGAAAGTAATGCTTCCTCCGCATTTTCAATACCAATCAATTCAAATTGAACCGGTTTGTTAACAGCGAGCTGTGCAAGCCTTGCCCTATCAGCACGGGTAATACCCGCCACCCGGGGATAGCCACCTGTGGTAGGATGATCCGCCATTAACACAATCATTTGACCATTGGGCAACAATTGAATTATGCCCGCATCTACCGGTGAGGAAATCATTGGTGCCTGATTAGTAATATGTAAAGCTGCCCCATGTAAGCGGTAGCCCATACGGTCTGATTGTGGTGTAATGGTATACACTTCGGAGGTAAATAATTTTTTTGAATCATCCTCCAGCCATAGCCATTCCGCACCGGAAATACAGCGAATGAAATTATTTTCGTGATAGATGGAAGAGAGGTAAGGCAAAATAGACTCCGTTACAAAGGGTGGCTTTACCTGTTGTTCGTTTTTAAAAAACAGCACGTCATCTTTAGCTA
>JBBQOJ010000217.1:0-5768 GCA_038330815.1 Chitinophagales bacterium
CCAATATTGCCAGCTTCTTTATTGCTAACCCGGTAAAAGTGGGTCAACCGGTAAATAAGGAAATTGTTCAAACCTTGCAAAGGTCGATCGACGCTATCCAGGACGCACTTCGGCTAATGGATGAAACCTATGGTTTACAGGAAAATGAACCCCCGCTTAACCCTGCCCTGGTGGATACGACCAGGCCCGATGCCCATTTAAAAGAGCATGTAGACTTTGTGTACAAACTGGCAATGGACATCCGGCGGGTAGTGCAGAAAATTACCCCCGTCGTATCCTCCATTCCGCCTGTTCAAAAGGAGGCTGCAAAGCCTGTAAGTAGCCTTAGGTAAAATATTAATCGTTGTCGTTATTTTTTTTTTCTGGAAAGCCATATAGAAATTGGTATTTTTACAAACTTTTTACAAGTAGGAAATCAGCATCTAAATAGTAATCACCTAAATGCAGGCAGCAATTACATTCAACAATGACTTTTATTCAACAATGTACCGTTTCTTTAGTGAATTGAAAGGGGTCGTTCAAGCGCACCTGCCACAACCTGCCCCGCAACCTACCCTGAAACTGGAGGGCGAACTACTGGTAATGTTGGCAGATGATGACGAAGATGATCGCTTTTTTTTTGCACAGGCGGTTAGTGAACTTTCACCCTCCATTCATCTTACTACTTCGCGGGACGGCTCCGAATTGTTGCAATACCTTGAAAAAAGTAATCATCGCCTTCCCGACCTTATTTTTCTTGACCTGAATATGCCCCGTAAAAACGGGCTGGAGTGCCTTGAAGAATTAAAGCAGCATAGCAAGCTTAAAAAGATACCTGTTATTATCTATTCCACCTCTGCCAATCCTCACCAGGTAGAGGATACTTTTAAAAAAGGGGCACACCTGTATATTCAAAAGCCTGACTCTTTTAGCAGGATTAAAGAAGTACTGAACAAGGTATTGAGTTTACCCCCGGGGAAATTGCCTCAGCCAGCCAACAGGGATACCTTTTTAATTATTTAGCCTCATTTGTTTACCTTTCCGCATTCTTTTCCTTAACCAATACTTTAGAATATGCAGTTAATAAAAAACCTGCTACTAACTGGTACGGACAACCGGCCGGTTGCGTTGGATATTGTATATGCGAACGGCAGCACACCCAAGCCGGTGGTGGTATATGTACATGGTTTTAATGGATTTAAAGACTGGGGTAATTTCGACCTGGTGGCCAAACAATTTGCAGGCAATGGTTTTGTAATGGTAAAATTTAATTTTTCCCACAATGGCACTACGCCAGAGCATCCGGAAGATTTTACCGACCTTGAAGCATTTGGTCAAAACAATTACACCCTGCAATTGCAGGAAATTACGCAGGTCGTCAATTGGATTTGTGATTCAGCCAACCCCTACCGGCAGGTGATGGACACCAGGGAAATTTGTTTGCTGGGCCATAGCCTGGGGGGCGGCTTGTCTATCCTATATGCCTCAGAGGACCAAAGAATTACCCGGTTAATCACCTGGGCAGCCATTAGCGAATGTAAAACTCCCTGGGGCAACTGGCCGGCTGCCAAAATACAGGCCTGGAAAGAGCGCGGCGTGGAATATTATGTCAATGGCCGTACAGGGCAGCAAATGCCGATGTATTACCAGTTATATGAAGACTATGAAAATAACCGGCAACGGTTAGACATCCGTACGGCAATACTAAGCCTGCAAATTCCGGTGCTTATCTGCCATGGCACCCTTGATGGGGCGGTAACAGTACAACAGGCCTACCAATTAAAAGAATGGCAGCCGGCTGCGCAGCTTTTTACCGTGGCTGCTGATCATGTATTTGACCGTAAACATCCCTGGAACGATGACACCCTTCCCTTACCCATGCAAGCGGTTGTTGACCACAGTATCGCATTTTTAAAAGAGTAAGCAAGGGCACCCTATAGGATTTTTGCAATGATGCAAAGGCTATTCCACTTTAAATTGAATCACAAAATTTGTCTCCCCCGGTTGGATAGTTTGCAAGGAAAATTCGCAGCCCTGGTAGTGCAAAATTTCCTTTACGAGGGTAAGGCCAATGCCCTGTCCGTCTTTTTTTGTACTAAAAAGGGGGCTGAAGAGTTGGGTGCTGAATTGTTCGGAAATTCCTTTTCCGGTATCCGTAACCGTTAGCCTTTTTTCAGCGGGGAGGGAGGTGAAAATAATTTCCCCACTGCCTTCTATTGATTCCAGGGCATTTTTTACAATGTTGATTAACACCTGTTCCAGTTGCTGCTCATCCCCGGAAATATAAATAGGGATTGCCGCCAGGTGGTCAATAAACCTCACCTGTTTTTCTCCTGCCTTTATTTCCATTAGGACAATCACCGCCCTTACCAATTGGTTTAAATCAATCGTGCTTTTTTTCGGTGCCGGCAACCTTACCACATCAGCAAAATTGCGCATAAAAATATTGAGGTTGTTGTTGCGGTCGAAGGCCACCTGTAAGGCATTTTAGTAAGGTAGCTGGTTGGACTGTTGCCACAAAGCAGTAGCCTGCAAGGTGGAAGCCAGGATGGAATTTACCGGCCCGATGGTGTTATTCACTTCATGCGCCATCATCCTGATTACCTTGCCATAAGCTTTCTTTTCTGCCGCCAGTATCTCCGCAGTCAATTCTTCAATCATCACAAAATGCCGGGCAAAGCCGCGGTCGATAAAATGCGACTTTTGTAGTTTATAAGTGTTTACCCCAGGCGCCGGGCATTTTCTACATCCGCTTCCAGGCTATTGATGCGTAACTGTTTTATTTTATTGTTGGAGGTGATGTCATAAAAACTCTTATCCAGTTCCAGTTGTAGTTTTACGTACTTCATTATTTTTTGATTCTAATCCAAAGGCCATTTTTTCATAGTCAGTTTGCGCAGCATACTTGTCCAAACTCATCACTGGCTGCCCTGCTTTTACCGCGGCAGCAGCTTCCACTACCACCTCCTGTATGGAGGCGCTGATGGGGCTGGTGATGATTTCTTTAAACTCCGGTAAAATTTCCCCGGTGGCGGTAATGGTATTCTCAATACTACCCATTTCTGCAACGGCAGTAGTGATGGCGGATTTTTTTAAAGTAGCTGCAAAAGAGGTTCTCAATAAAAGTACGGCAGCGATGATCAGCCCTAATACCGCCAATACCACGAGTATCCTATTTCTTCTTTTTTTATAAATGGTGGCGGGGGCTATTTCCTTATCCAAAAAGGTATTTTGGGCAATGGTATTTCAAGTAGAATGCCGAGCTGAAACTCAATACGAGCAAGGGTTACAGCGAGTGTTCTTTTTAAAACTGTCCGATTCCGGACAAATTGTTTTGATAGTGAACGCTACTTCGCTATACGTTTTTCCGGTTACCCAGGCAGGTGGTGGCAAGCGCCAGGGCTTAACTGCGAAAACTGCCAGCAGCTTATGCTGGGGTAGAGGGCTTTCGGATTCCTATTTAAGATACACGGTACTTTCGGTTGCTATCTTTTAATAGCGGGGAATTTGTTCCCTTTGTATAACAATGCAACACCTTAGCCGATGGCACGTTGCTAAATGTGTTATATTGCTGCAATTTCATCTCCTTTACGGCATGACAATCAGTATCATCATACCTACCTTAAACGAAGCTGCGCTGATAGAACGGTTGATTTCTTTTGTACAAACCTACGGTGGTGATGCGGTGTTGGAAATTATTGTGGCCGACGGAGGTAGTACGGATGATACCCTTACAAAAGCGCACCACCTGGGTGCCCGGGTTATTACGGTTCCCCAACCGGGAAGAGCAATACAAATGAATGCTGGGGCCTCACTGGCGAGGGGTGAACTACTTTATTTTATCCATGCAGATACCCTGCCACCTGCTTCGTTTGCTATGGATATCCAGGAGGCCATTAGAAGTGGGGTGGCATTTGGCAGGTATCGTACACAGTTTGACAGCAACCGCTGGTTGTTAAAGTGCAACGCCTTTTTTACCAGGTTTGATTGGCCGGTGTGTTATGGTGGAGACCAAACCCTTTTTATCAGCGCCTCCTTTTTCAGCAGTCTTGGTGGTTATGATGAAAACCTGTTAATAATGGAAGAGTATGAACTAACGGCCCGGGCAAAACGCTTTGGAAAATATATAGTGCTCCCAAAAGCCGCACTGGTATCCGCCAGGAAATACGAACTTAATTCTTGGTGGCGGGTACAACGGGCCAATTACCTGGTGGTAAAGATGTACCAGCGAGGCAGCTCCCAGCAATTGTTAATTAATCGTTATCAACAATTGTTGCGATCACGCTAGGGCACTCCTGTGGCGGTTATATTTCCCATTCCTTTTTTGCGGCGCTGATATTATTACTTATATTACAGCTACGCGATTTGTAGGACCTTTTTAACTGACCCTTAAAAAATTAGTATGCCTAAATACATTATCGAACGGGATATCCCTGGTGCCAGTAATTTTACGGCACAGCAATTAAAAGACATGGCTAAAAAATCCTGCGAAGTGATACAACAGATGAGTTCGGGTATACAGTGGGTGCATAGTTATGTAACGGCCGATAAAGTGTTCTCCGTGTACATAGCGCCCAATAAAGAATGGATCCAGGAGCATACCCGCAAAGCTGGTTTTCCGGCCAATGCCATATGTGAAGTATCGACGATCATCGATCCTACCAGCGCGGAGTAAGCTGGCGTATGCTATAGGGCGTTTTTTGTCAACGCTTCCTGTCGGCATCAGGGTGCTATTCTAGTGGAAGCGTTTTTTATTCAGCTGGAAAATGATTGTATTTAAATAACATTTCATCGAAGTCTGCCTACCGGCGCCTGGTCATTAGGCCGGCTTCCATTCGTTTTTTCGCATAGCCATGGTAGTGAGTACCGTTCTGCCAGTACCGTTGAAACGGTCTTCCCCTGCCGGCGCAGCATAGTGATGCAGGTAGTATCTTTTTATCATCCTGGCAGTATTGTTGCCAGGGCATTGGGCCTGCCTTCCGGCCATCAGCATTACCTTCACCAATAGCGCTGTTCCCTAAACATTATCTGCTTCCCATAGCTTAATCGGTTTAGTTGATGCGAAAGAAAATTCAGCTTTAACCATAAAATTGTATTGTTGCCGGAGATTGACAACATTCGGTTTTGATAGCAACTTCAGCCGTGGTAACCGGTTGCCCTGGCCATGTTAAACGTTATTACCAGGTGGATGGCAATACAAATAAAACAGCAGGCCAACATCAAATGGCACTAGCCGTTGTTAAAGGGTGCTTTTTGCAGCGTCAATCGTTTATCTAGGTTTTAACACGGTACCTTACACCGTGTATGCACTAATTTTTTTGTAATTATTTTTTAAAAGACAAGGATTAAAAGGGATATTGTGATCATGCATATTGATGTCATCATTCCTGCCTATAATGAACAGGATGCCATTGGAAAGGTGGTAGCTGCGTTACCTTCGGATATGATCAGGGAAATTGTGGTGGTAAATAATAATTCGGGCGATAACACCACGCAACATGCCCTGGCAGCCGGTGCCACTGTAATTGAGGAAAAAGTGCGGGGATATGGAAGGGCTTGTTTAAAAGGCATAGCGCACCTTGCTGCAAAGGAAGTGCCACCGGATATTGTATTATTTATTGATGCGGATTTATCCGATTATCCTGGCGAAGCGGTGCATATATTGGCGCCCATTATTGAGGGAAACCCAGATATGGTCATCGGCTCAAGGTCGCTCGGGCAAAAGCAGGCAGGTTCGATGACCATACCGCAGGTTTTCGGTACCTGGTTGGCCACACGGCTGCTCCGCT
>JBBQOJ010000218.1:0-5753 GCA_038330815.1 Chitinophagales bacterium
CCCAAATATATACTGGGCATTTTTGCTATCTTTTCTTACACCGGAAATCACTTTTCGTGGTTGTACGCCGCCACCCGGTAAAGAAGGGGCGCTTTCGCCTGTTGCAGTAGCCAGGGCAATGGCACTTTTAATGGTAATCAGGATTTCTTCCGGAAAAAGGGGTTTGGTAACATAATCGTAAGCACCATGTTTCATTACCTCCACTGCCATTTTAATTTCGCTATAACCTGTGATAATGATGACCGGCACTTCCGGGTTAAGTTGCTTAATTTGAATCAGCAATTCCTTTCCATCAGTATCTCCCAACCTAAAATCGCACAATATGGCATCGGGCGGATTTCTTTCCAATTCCTCGAGCCCTTTTTTTCCCGAGTGGGTAATCTTCACCTCAAATTGATTGCGGGTAAAAAAACGCTCCAATAAAAGGCACATATCCATATCATCATCAATAATCAGGATCTTATTCATACGGGGTGTTTATGTCAATAATAAAGTTTGTCATACAGAACCAGCATCTACTTGAGTTACTCCAATTTGGAGGAGAAAACACATAAAAAAAGGATAATTCCAATAATGCATTACCTAAAAGTGCTGGCTTACATAGAAATACTGTCAAAAGTTATTTCCTGTGGCATTTATTCCCTATTTTGCTTTATACGTTAAAAATGTTGGACAAAAAACCAGCCTTATCACTTTGGTTATAGCTACTAAACAAGAACAACTCCAAATTTGCCAAACAGGTGTATTGGTGTCAACTAGCTGATAATCAATCCTTTTTTTTAGTTTTCAACCTCTGCAATCAAAAAACCGGAGTCGTTGATGCTCAAATTGGGGAATTTTGTCAACATATACCCCTATTATGAAAATTGGCTATAATATTCGGTTAATTTATATCGCTGCCGGCGTTGCCATATCTTTACTCTTCCTCCTTGGTTTATCCTATCTTAAAAACAGTGCTTCCCAGTTTAAAAAAGCAGAAGAAGTAGAGCATACCTATAATGTACTGGCGAACATTAATCTATGTGAAAAAGTGCTGATTGATGCGGAAGCTTCCCAATGCGGCTACTTCCTAACGGCCTATAGTGTTTTCAGTGATCGGTTTCATACCTTATTACCAATGGTTGATTCAACGATGAATGAGATACAAAAGTTAACAGCAGACAATGACATCCAGCAATTGTATTTTATCCAGCTAACAAAGCATGTAAAACGGCGGATGGATATCATACGCGACAATTTTAACCGTGGTGAGGACGATCCGCAATTTTTAGTAAATATTCGCGAGGGCACTAATGCAATGGAAAATTGCAGGATTTATATGGCCAAAATGCGCGTGGTAGAAGAAAGACTGCTACAGGAACGTACCGAAAGTAAAAACTACCTGCAAGGGAATACCCTTCGTTATTTTCGCGCCTCTTTTATTACGGCGGGATTCATTTGTATACTGCTAATGATTGTTTTTGTGAGGGAATTAGGCAAACGGCTTATTGCCCAGCAACGGTTGCGCGACAAGGTGAGCGAACTGAGTAACAGCAAAACTGAACTGGAGGAAATTACTTTTGCCGCCTCGCATGATTTGCAGGAACCCATGCGAAAAATTCGGATTCTCAGCACGCTGATGGTTAAAAGATACAGGAATAAAATAGAAGAAGAAGACCTGGAAGTGGTGCACCGTGTTAATGCGATTACCGAACAGATGCACTTATTATTGAACGACCTGGTGCAATATACCAACCTGTTAAACTCTTCTGAAAAACAAGTTTCCGTAAGTTTATACGAGGTTTGTAAAAAAGCCTTTAACCGGGTATTGGCCGATTACCCACTGCAATTTAACATTATTGGCCAATTGCCCCATGTAAAGGGTGCGCCACTGCAGTTGGAAACCATGTTTGTGCATTTATTTGATAACTCCCTTAAATTTAGGTCGCCCGACCGTGAACTAACGATTGATATTTATTATGAGTTGATCAGGACAACGGAGCCATGGCTGGGCCGGCTATTTAAAAGCGGCACTTATTATCATCAAATTACTGTCCAGGACAACGGTATTGGGTTTGAAAGGCAATACCAGGAAAAGATATTCGGCCTGTTTCAGCGGCTACACTCGCAAAACGAGTTTGAAGGCAAGGGGGTGGGCTTGTCTATCGCACGGCGGGTGATGATTAATCACCAGGGCGTTATTTCAGCCAGCAGAAGTGAAAGTGGCGGCGCCTCTTTTCGAATGCTTTTCCCGGTGACAGATAAATTGCCGCGAAATGTTACATTTTCGCTGCCTTTATTATAATGAATGGGTGCTTTAGGATGGTTGTAATCGCACCAAAATCAATCATTGCACCTGGCAATATCATGCTACCGGTGATAGTAGTTAACATTTGATGAATTATCGCAGTCCTTGTTTTCATTGATTTTTTTTCAGGTAATCTCTAAATTTTTATGCCATCCCACCATTTGTACCACAACATTGCCCTGCGTTGCTGGCATGATTGTTTTATAATATGGTAGAACCTGATTATTAACCATTCAATTAAAGACTATGTTACGCTGGACTGTTACATTTTTGATAATCGCTGTAATTGCAGCAATTTTTGGATTTGGTGGAGTGGCTGCAGGCGCTGCAAGCATTGCAAAAATTCTTTTTTACATTTTCATTGTTTTATTTATTCTTTCCTTCTTTTTTGGTAGAAGAACGGCTGAATAAATGAATAGGGTTGTTTCAGTATTACAACTGAGGCAGCCCTATATTAGCCATTAGATAGTATAATGGTATGCCTCATCCAGGGGCAACTGATACAAGCTGGCAACGCGATTTTTTTTCTGTAAGTGGGTATCGATAACTTATCCTATTCATAGAGTTGCATGCAGCTAAATGTCTTCACTACGTTTATTTTCCGTTTCATCCGGGTCGGACGGCTTACTGCGTTGGTCGCCGCCACTGGTTCCCACTTCTTCTGTATTATGAATGGGCGAAAGATCCTCCGCACGTTGAGGTTGAATTTCTTTTTTAGCCGCTGCTGCCACGGCTGGATCGTTTGCTGATTCGGCCAGTTTTTCTTGATCCTTCTCCGTTACCTCCTTGCCTGGTGTACTATTAGCAGGTGCTGCTTTTTCTTGAGCTGGTGCCATGTTTGATAAAATTTAGTTTTTTAATTCAAGTAGGTAAAACTCAAGTGGCGGGTGGGTACTATCCACGGCTGACGGCCGGGGGTAGTGTCCTCCGCCATCCTTAAATAAACTACTTTGTTTTGTAATTAGCTAAAAAATATGCCAGTTGCAAATTTTTTTTCAATTAAATCCCATAATCTGCTCTTCTGGTAAAAAATATTTTGTTAAAACGATGAAAAGTTCATAAGCTTGGATTGGCCAGGACTAAAATAGCTATCAGATATTTCAGCCGTTAAATGCAATTTATGTTAATATTGTGGTGAGGATTATTCAACATGGTATTTTACCGGCCTACACGTACCAGATAAATTTGAAACCTGATGAACAAAAGATTCATACTAATAGCTGAGGATGATGCAGACGACCGATACCTGATGAAAACCGCCCTTAAAGAAACGGGAATTATCGATTTAATTGAGTATGTGGAAAATGGTGTTGAAGTAATGACGTACCTCGAATCAATTCTAGAAGAAGATGGCCATATCAACTATCCAAAATTTATACTGTTAGATCTTAATATGCCAAAAATGGATGGACGTGAGGTACTTAAAAAGATAAAAACAAATGAACGCTACCGTAAAATTCCGGTGATCGTTTTCAGCACAACTAAAAATCAGCTGGAAGTAAAGCGTTGTTACGACCTGGGTGCCAATACCTACGTTGTAAAGCCGGTTAGTTACGATACCCTGGTGGCTACCATGCGCGATATTTGTGCCTATTGGTTTAATACTGCCACCTTAATTGAAGCGAACTAAAAAACCTGCTGTATTAAAAAGGGGCGAACCTGTAAAGGCCCGCCCTGTCGTTTACACGGGTGGCACTTAGGCCATACTGTTTTTTGCATTGTCAAACGAATGGCTAAAGTCGTCGACTTTTTCATTGGCGGTATCAGCAACCTTGTTAGCAGCGTCGTCCACCTTACCTTTACTGTTGTTGATTAGTTCTCCGAATTTACACGCAAGGTCATTCGCTTTATCAGCTATTTTCTTTCTTACTTCTCCACCTTTTTCCGGTGCCAGCAAAATACCAAGGGCAACACCTGCAGCTGCGGCGCCAATTAAACCCAGTATAATTTTGTTTGGATTAGTCATGATTATTTAATGTTTATATGATTAAAACTATCCTACTTAAATAATTGTGCCATTTTTTTACCCCATCCATTGCGGCTGGCTGCGTATATTCTTCCACAACCTCCCAAATGGACTATAAAAAACTACTGGCACAATTTTAGGAAATACTGAATTATGAAAAGAGTATTGATAGTAGATGATGAGATTGACCTTTGTTTGATGATTAAGCTTTTTCTTACACGAAAAAATTACGAAGTACACACTGCTCATACCTTAAGCGACGGCTTTATGAAAATGAAGTCGGTTCAGCCACATGCCTTATTATTGGATAATAACCTGCCTGATGGAATGGGATGGCAATTGGCTGAAAATATTCAATCTACCTATCCTGAAATGCACATCACGCTGATTAGTGCCTATCAATCATCTAAAGAGTTTAAGGAACGGTTTGGAGATACCATCCAGGTGTTGGAAAAGCCCATTTCATTAAAAGACATCGAAAGATATCTTTAAATAATTTTTGCAATAATTAAAATGCCCGCCATTAAAATAGCGGGCATTTTTTATTTTTTCCTGGTCGTTTCCTGGTTATACCAGCAAATCCCCGTGGATGCCATCAGCCAGTTGTTTACCTGACACTACAGAAGCAACCACCTTCAGCATCTCTACCATCTTGGTTGATGTAGAATCCCAGTAATGCGCCTCATCAGTTTTCACCTTTAGCAGGCAAAGGTTCGGATCTGCCTTACCCTCGGGAAACCAGGCTTTAATGATGGGGTTCCATTTGTCGTCGATCGATTTTTTATCTGTTTCGATACTGGCCCGGCCATTTAAATTTAGATAGCTATCCTTACCAGGATGCGCAAATACAAGGTGCACTGCGCTGTTTTTTTCGATGTCTTTCACCTTAGCCGATTGAATGCTTGTAAAAAACCAGATATGCCCGTTTTTGTCAACTTCAATGACAGCCATGGGACGGGCATTGTGCATTCCTTCGTTGGTTGCAGTAAAAAACATACAGGTTCCGATATTTTTAACTAAAGCCTGTAATTTTTCAACGGCTTCCTGGCTGTTCAAATTTTTTTCCATTGTGTGTATTTTAAGGTGTTTAAGTTCGTGTGGTTATAGTTAATAGAAACTAAATTCGGTAACCCATTCTACCTAACCCTATAGAAAATCATGTGCCGTTTTTTTTGGCAGTCATACCGCTATGTGCTAGTACTCAAAATCATCATTTATGTTATTTCACCAGCTACTGGGTAATTTACGCCACAGCTTGAACTTGTTGTTTACATTTAGTCCAGCCTTCCTCAATCGTTAAATTACAAGTAAAACCATTCGTTTCTACCCGTCCGATTATTAAGTGGTATAATTTTTTCTAGTCAAACACAAACACAAGAAAAAGCCCCTACCATTTATGACTCACCATACCTACTCGCATATTGCGGAAAGCAATAAAGAAGCAGAACGAATTTTCAACAAGGCAGGAATGCGCCTGTTAAATAGTAATTTTTGGTGTAA
>JBBQOJ010000219.1:0-5743 GCA_038330815.1 Chitinophagales bacterium
CATTGGTTTCTTTAAGACTGGCCTTAAATTCAGCCTCATTTTGACAGTACAAAATACCACCACCGCCCCAGCTTAAATCCTGCTTTAACAACACCGGGTAATTTAAGTTAAAACTACTAATATCAAAATCTTCCTGATGATTGTAAACAATATACCGGGGGCTAGTAATACTATACTTTTCACAAAGTTTTGAGAGGCCCGCCTTGGATGCCAGCAGTTCCCGGTTTTCGATTTTGGTGAGCGGCAATATTTTGTAAAAAAGTTCCTCTGAAGTAATTGCTTCATTCAATAATTGTAACAATTTTTCATCAGCAGGAATAATCCAGTCATAGGGATTATCTTTATTTTCAACAAGTGCAAACAGTTCTTTCAGATAGGTGGCGGTATTGTCACTGCTCTCAATCCATTTATTGTAATA
The DNA here is from genome assembly GCA_038330815.1 of Chitinophagales bacterium. Lineage (GTDB taxonomy): Bacteria > Bacteroidota > Bacteroidia > Chitinophagales > Chitinophagaceae > Ferruginibacter. The sequence continues at coordinate 419 of JBBQOJ010000219.1, forward strand.
ACTATTAGCAATCAACCAGGAATTTTTTGAGCAATATACGTCTACCGTGCATCCGCCCTTTTTCAATACAAATGGCACCTCCTGGATAGTATCCCAGTTATCGAAACATGCTACCAATACCTTTTTCATAGAATATTTAATTTAGATACAATCTGCTGGAATCCAGCAATTTCATATTGACCTTCCTGCTTATCTTACCCATTGCAAAATAGAAGATACGCGGTCAACTGACGGATCATTCCAACATTTTTTTAAATTATACATATAACAACACCGTGCTATATATCAACCAATTGCACCCTTTGGTTATAATAACTATTTCAAAAATAATTTATTGCCCACCCCAAAAAGTAATGGAGGTATAAGTAAATGAAAAAGAGCTAAGTTTGATTGAAATATGCCGTATGACAAAATCAGAAATAAAATTTTTAGCCGGCCCGCAAAGCCGTTGGCAGGAGTTCAGGTTTACGGTGAATGTACTACTTGATTTTATCAGGGGATTCCGGGCGCTGCATTTCGCCGGTCCCTGTGTTACCATATTCGGTTCGGCCAGGTTTAAAGACGGCCACCCCTACTACGAAAAAACCGAGGAACTGGCAGGTAAAATTGCCCAACTTGGATTTACCATTATGACTGGTGGCGGGCCCGGGATAATGGAAGCTGCCAACAAAGGAGCAAAAGAGGTAGGCGGAAGAAGTGTTGGCTGCAATATCATCCTTCCCCATGAGCAGCATGAAAATATTTACCTTGATAAATGGGTAAACATCAAATATTTTTTTGTGCGCAAAACCCTCCTCATCAAATATTCTTATGCCTTTGTGGTAATGCCGGGTGGTTTTGGAACCCTGGATGAATACTTTGAAGCGCTCACCCTCATTCAAACAAAAATGATACAGGAATTTCCCATTGTAATTTTTGATACTGAATTTCATAAACAGGTAGTCGCCCATATCAACACTATGAAGGCTGCGGGTACCATCTCACCCACCGATACCGACCTCTTCCTGTTCACCGACTCAGTAGATGAAGCCGTAGCCTACCTGCAAAAAAACAGCATTGTAAAATTTAAACTGCAGCACGAAAAACCCAAAAGATGGTTATGGGAACAGCGATAACCACCCGCGCCGGTGATAGCGCCATAAGTAGACGGCTTTGGACATTATTTTTTTTATAGGTTGAATGAAACACCTGCTGCCCTGTTAATGACATAAGGTATCGCATTTCAATGACACAATAGCTGGTATCGTCCCAGGAAAATAAATACGGCGGCGTTGTGTAACCCCTGCCGGAAAAAAATCGAGTTCACCCAGGATCGCTCACCTTTGCTATCCTGCCTTTCATAACCAGGTACTAATATTGCTAAAAGCCCTATCAAAAGAAAGCGTGGTTTATTCTATTTACAACAAGTCATTGTGTTTAAGTTCGGAGATTAATTGCTATTGCAATTGTAAAGCAAATTTGGTACTTTGTTTACTGGCTTTCCATAAATCGCCCTGCTTCTCCCTACCAGCAACGGAATAAATTTAAATTATTGGGTATGAAGATAGTTTCCTTAACAGGTTGTTGGCTACCTGCATCTATATTGTTAGTGATGCTCATGTCCTGCAACGAAAATACAATCCTCCTTCCACTGAAGCCATCAAAGCGATTAACCTAAAAAGGGGCCAACTGGTTTTGTGTGGTCCACCTGGCCAACAATTTGGCGAAGTTAAATTTGAAACATCCTGTTCCGGTTCAACGCAAAAAGAAGTAAACCTGGCCATTTCCCTGCTACATTCTTTCGAATATGAAGAGGCTGAAAAAGTATTCGCATCAGTAATCGACAAAGCACCTGGATGCGCCATGGCCTACTGGGGGGTAGCCATGTGCAATTACCATCCGCTTTGGTCGCCCCCATTGCCGGCAGAGATGGAAAAGGGTGCAAAGGCAATCGCCATAGCACAATCCTTAACAGGCAAAACAGCCAGGGAACCGGCTTACATTGAAGCCATGGCCCTCTTTTATAAAAACAGCCATACAACAGCTCATCGTACCCGCGCTATACATTTTGAAAAGGCGATGGAAAAATTATACGCCTCTTACCCGGAAGATAAAGAGGCGGCCATCTTTTACGCATTGTCGCTTGCTGCATCCGCTAGTCCTGCCGACACAGGTTATGCCAATCAACGAAAGGCCGGCAAAATTTTAACCTCATTGTATCCCAGTGAACCCAACCATCCAGGCATTGTACACTATCTTATACATAGTTATGATTACCCTGCATTGGCTTCCATGGCGCTGCCGGCAGCAAAACAGTACGCTGCCATAGCGCCCTCCTCGGCACATGCGCAACACATGCCCTCACATATTTTTACAAGGCTGGGCCTCTGGGAACAATGCATCCAAAGCAACCTGGTGGCTACAGATGCTGCCAAATGTTATGCAGAAAATAATAACCTACCCGGGCATTGGGATGAGGAACTGCATAGCCTCGATTACCTGGTGTACGCATACCTTCAGCAGGGCGACAATAACAAAGCGAAAGCACAATGGGATTACCTCAAAACAATTACAGCCGTTTCACCGGTAAACTTTAAAGTGGCCTATGCATTTGCTGCCATACCGGCAAGGTATTTATTAGAAAATAAACAATGGCAACAGGCAGCCAACCTTAGCCTGCACCCGCAGCAATTCCCCTGGGAACAATATCCCTGGCAGAAAACCCTGTTTCATTATACAAGGCTATTGGGTGCCGTGCACATGGGTGATATAGCCTGCGCCACTAAAGAGTTACAGCAGTTAACAATTATCCATAACTCCCTTACGATTCAGCAAGACGGCTATAAAGCCAACCAGGTGGACATCCAGGTAACTACGGGCCGTGCGTGGCTGCTGTTAAAAACCGGTAAGGAAAACGAGGCCTTGCCATTGATGATGCATGCTGCAGCAATGGAAGATAAAACAGAGAAACACCCGGTCACTCCCGGGGAGGTAATCCCTGCCAGGGAACTGTTGGGGGATATGCTTTTAGAGATGAAGGAACCCGCCTTGGCCCTGGAAGCCTACGAAAAAAACTTACAAAAAAATCTAAACCGGTTAAATAGCTTATATGGGGCGGCCGTGGCCAGTGAAAGAAGTTATCAACCGGCGAAGGCGAAGAATTATTATCATCAATTATTGTCCTCCGCCAATGCGCTCAATTCCAGCAGGCCCGAAATTGCCGCATCAAAACTGTTTGTAAGAAAAATGCCGTAGTATTTTGTTGTTGTTATATTAGTTCCTTTTCGCTGCAATAACAATGGGGTACCAAAATTCAATTCCAACCCTATCCTGATTTATTTATGCTGATGTGGATTCTGTATCAGTAGTTAGGTTAATTACAGCGTCTTTGTATTTGAGAGGCGTACCAAAAAAAACCTGTTGTTCCTGGAAACACATCCTATTTTAGAATACCAAACAGCCGTGTAGCTATCTTTTTATCGGGATTGGTATGCTGGAAACAGGCAATAGCGAATGCGCCCCTGGGCTTAATACGATTTCCATTCAATACAATCGGAACAATGGAAGGATAACAAAATTAATTTAATTACCTTCAGCTAAAGCCAGTACCAACCTACTGCTATTTATAGACGCTGATATTGCTAATGGCACTCTAACAATAATTACCGAACCGCCCGGCAAGCGTGCTTGCTAAAATACAGCTGGCTTATGCGCCTGGCCAAACACCCTGGTGTGAAGTGTCATGGCGCTAGTAGTCATAATAAGATATTGCTGCAAAGTGACTGCTGACTTTAAAAAACGATTTAATTCCTCCGCTATTCCCTACGTTTATTCGACACCGTTATAACCGTTGATCATCAAAATAAAAAACTTCTTAGCAGCCGAAGCATTGCAAAAAGCCAACATTGCCCTCTGCGAAATTGCCTGATTGCTAGCAACGGCATACCGCGTGAGGGATTGCAGTGGAAAGCCCGGAGACACGAGGTACGAGTGGGGAGGACTTGCAACGGAAAGCCCGGCCCCCCCGTTGCAATCGGGGGGACACGCCCAACAGCAATACGAATATCACTATGTTATTATTTCGCTGACTTTTCTCCCCGTTACTTACACCGCATTATTCCTGCCCGTACAATTGCCATTCGGTCAGTACCGGGGCATTGGTAGCATTTTCAACCAACAACCGAAAATATTGTGCCGTTACCGGTTTAAACTGGTGGGAAATACCGGAGCCGGCGGTGGTAACTTCAGTGGCCGTTATCCATTCGTTACCCACTTTATACTGCAACTGCAGTTGCTGTTTTTTATTATCCCATGGATGCCAGGGTTCGTCTACCACCAGTGTGGCAATGGACATGGGCTTTTTTATATCCACTTCCAGGACCGCTTTCCTTTCTTCGCTGGCGGCCTCCCATCGGGTACGACGGTCGCCATCTACCAGGTTACCGGTACCGCATTTGTCATCTTTTTGGGAAGAGGCATTCACCTGCACCCCTTTAAAAGGATCCGGCTGTACGATGGGTTCGCCCTGGAACTCCACTACCACCACCGTGTTGATGGTGTCGGGTAAATTGCCTGGCAATTGTATCATTGACCTTCCTTTACCGGCAGTAACATTTAATTTAATTGCAGGGTTGGCCAGTAAGTATGCCCTGCTGATTTTATTGGCCATCGGTACACCTAGTTGCCCCTTAGCAGGATAGTTAAATACATGTAGGAAGAGTTGTTGATTTTTGCGGGTGGCCCTGCCCCACGACAAGTAACTAAACGGACTGGCCGTGGTACCATAAATAGCCGCCCCGTTTACTTTGAGCCATTTACCAATCTCCGCCATGCGCTCAATGCTGGGCGCCGGTATTTCACCCAATGCCGTTGGCCCCACATTCAATAAAAAGTTACCGCCCTTACTGGCAATCTCAGCAAGGTAACGGATAAGGGTAGTAGTAGTTTTCCAGTTATGGTCGTACGCCTTAAATCCCCAGGTATCATTCATGATCATGCAGGCCTCCCAATTGCGTCCGGGGAAGCCGGTGGAAGGCACAAACTGTTCAGGGGTTTCGGTATCGCCCTTGTAACCTCCACCCAGGCGGTTATTATAAATTAGGCCGGGATGACCTTTCAATAAGGGAAGAAATTTTTCCGCCCTTGCCGGTGTCATGTCCTGCGGCGTATCCCACCACAATATATCCAGCTCGCCATAATTGTTTAAAATTTCCTTTACCTGCGGCACGGCAATATGCTCGAGATAGTCATCCATGTTACCATCCTGGGCTGCCTTATCCCAATGCCCGCCACTGGCCGCTCCACCGCGATGCGTTCAATCCTGTGCCTGCGAATAATAAAAGCCGA
>JBBQOJ010000220.1:0-5741 GCA_038330815.1 Chitinophagales bacterium
AAGCATTGCATCCACCCTGGCAAGGCTTTGTTCAAAATCATCACCGGAAGATTGCCGGTAAAATTCACCGATATTCCACCAACAATGTTCTTTTACCGATAAGGTGTGGCAATCGATGGTGATAAAACTACCCGCGGGCAGTTCCTGCACATTTTGGTAAGGGGTATCCTTTTTATAAAAAGATCCCAGCCGCAGGTATTGATAAAAATTACCAGTGGCTATTTCCAGGGGTAATAAACCTTTGAGGCAATTTAATTCACTGGCAAATATTATCCTGGCTTCGTCCCGGTAATAATACAATGGTTTCTTACCTGCACGGTCACGCGCAATAAATAAACTTTTATCCTGTTGGTCGTAAATAGCAAATACAAACATCCCATCCAGGTAGTGCAGGAATCCGGCACCCAGTTTCCGGTACAATAACAACAGGGTTTCTGTATCAGACGACGTATAACCTACCAAACCAAACCGGGTACGAACCTCCTGGTGATTATATATTTCACCATTAAAAACAATGGTATAGCGGCCGTCGAGGTGCATGGGTTGTTTGCCCCCACCAATATCCAGTATGGCTAATCGAAGGTGATAAAGGTCTACGTTGCCGCTGGTAAAGCCATGTTGTTCATCCGGCCCACGGTGTAGCATGGTTTGATCCACCTGTTGGTAACACAATTTAAAGTTAACTGCACCGGCGATACCACACATATAATACTATCTTTGATTTCGGCAAAATAACTGCATATTATTCAATAGCCATGAAAATTTAGGATAAATTTGCCCGAGCCGGCTTGCTACTAAAACTATTTTATTTAACAGGATGGGTTTCATTGACTTTATATTATTTCCGCTCTATGTACTCTTCTTTCACCTTATTTTTTCCTGGCGTAGAAAACGAATCAGTGACCCGCTTTTAAAAAAATACCACCGGCAAGGCTTTTGGATAAAGGTATTCGGTGCCCTTGCCTTCACCGTTTTTCATGGCCTCATTTCGCCCGGAAACGATTCCGTGGGTTTATTTTATACAGAGGGAGTTAACATTGCCCGCCTGATTTCAGCGGATGCGTCCAACATAAAATGGCTATTTTCACCAGGCATCGATTTCGACCAAACTTATTTGGCAGATCCTTTTAACTGGGGCTATTTCAGAAGCGAAAGCAATTACTTCATTACCCGGCTGGTGGCTATTTTTTCCTTTTTCAGTTTCCATAATTACCTGGTCATAAACCTGTTTTTTTCCATGATCTCGTATAGCGGTGTATGGAGGTTGTATAAATTTTTCTATGAACAGTACCCCTTATTGCACAAAAAACTGGCCATTGCTATTTTATACCTGCCCACTTTTGTTTTTTGGAGTTCAGGTATATTAAAAGACCCGATTTGTACCGGTATGATTGGCTGGTTAACCTATGCCATCTACCAGGCTTTTTATAAGAAGCAATCGTTTTTTAAAAATACCATCATTGCCCTGGTGGCAGGTTATACCATCGCCATTCTAAAGTCATACATCATTTTCAGTTACCTACCCTTCCTGGTAATTTTTTTGGTGCTTTCCAATTTTAAACTAATCAGGAAAACAAGGTTTAAAATTGCTGTAGCACTCGGGTTATTATTGATGGGGTTTGCCGGCTTTTTTGTGGTAGCAGACAAATTACAGGAAGAGTTGGGCCTGCTGGCACTTGATAAACTGGCCGAATCGGTACAGTCGCAACAAAAGGTGTTTATAAAAATGGCAGATGCGGCAGAGTCCTCTTTCTCACTTGGGGTAGATTTTGATGGCAGTAACCTCAGCTTGTTAAAGATGGCGCCGGCGGGGATTGTGGCCACCTTTTACAGGCCGTACCTGTGGGAATCCAAAAAATTATCTACCCTGTTGTCTTCGCTGGAAAGCCTTGCCCTGATAATTTATACCCTGGCTGTATTGTTACGGGCCGGTTTGTTTCATTTTATTAAAACCATTCTATTCGACCCAATGGTGTTTTTTTGTTTTGGATTTTCAGTGGTCTTTGCGTTGTTTGTAGGAACCACTACCCTAAACTTTGGCACACTGGTGCGTTATAAAATTCCCTGTATGCCTTTTTATATTATCGCCCTGGTGCTGATTAACGAGGCCACAAAACAGAGAAAAAGCCGGGCGAAACTTACACTACCCGGGCAGTAGAAAAACAGGAACAAATTACACATGAGCCGTGTTACGGGCACGCATGGGCTGAAAGGAAACCTGCATCGCCGACCAAATATTGCGGGCATAGTTTTGCATCGAACTTCTAAATAACCGGTTAGATTTACCACTTAAACGCTCCAGTATAAACTGCGGGGTGGCGGCATAATCATTAATGAATGCATCGGTGGCCGGCCAGGATAAAAAACGTAATTTTTTAAGTTTGTTGGTTTTTTGAAACAACAGGATGATGCCCACCAGGGCCACTAAAAAAAAGCAATAGCTACCCAGTGCAGTCAGCCGGTTATTGAATTTTGACTGGTTAGTTATAAACCGGTTGCGCACATAATAATACATCTTCCAGTTTTGTTGAAAATCCCAATCCTTCTTAAAGGAAAATACTGCGGCAGGGTGGTAATGTATACTGTTGGCAATAGTAAATACGGGTATATTGTTGCGTTGAGTAATGCGGTAATAGTATTCCGATTCGTCACCCCAAACAAACAACTTGGACTTTGGTAATCCTACCCGCTCTATGATATTTCTATGCAGCAGGGTGCCATTAAATGGATGGGCAATGCCTTTTATGGCCGGCACATCTACTTCATCAATAGTGGCGTAATGACCGGTTTTCCAAACAAAGCTTTTCTTATCCGCCTTATCAATTACAGCGCAATTACGCAAACTTAACAGCGGTACCTCGGCTAACAGCAGGTTTTCCAGCGCATCCGCCTTAGGGTAGCCATCGTCATCCATGCACCATATCCAGGAATACTGATGTGTGAAAGCCCATTGGATACCGGTATGAAATCCTCCCCCTGAGCCAACATTTTTTTGTGTAATGAAAAATAAATCCTTTTGGGTGCACAGCCATTCTTCGGTATCGTCGGTGCTGCCATTGTTAACCACCAGTATGGCATCAGGAGCATGCGTTTGGTTGCGTAAAGCGGTTATACATTCTGCCAAAAGCGCACAGCGGTTATATGTTACTACTACGGCAATGGTTTTTTCCATAGGAAGCTATTTAATAGAGATTTGCCAATATTGGATAGTATAATAACGATGTGCAATAAGTGATATTGCAAAAGGAAGGGGTTTATTTTATTGTGCCAACACCCCTATTTATTTTCAGGCTGGCCGGGAGAAAGGGATTGCCTGCTGCTAGGAAGCACTGTTTATTGGAGCCTTATAAGTGTTTTTGTTATAATGCAATTATATTTTATGGCCTATCATCCCAGGTTGATCTCAACCGGGTATTCATAGTAAAAATTAGAGCGGTTCACGTATAACAAATGCAGTGATGAAGCAATAGTAAATTCAGGCAGCCTTACAATCATGTTTTAAATAGCCTCCCTGGCCATTGCCGGGGCAACACATTCCTTTTCCTTTACATCCAAATTGGATAGGTACCACCGGGGTTAGCTAAATAAATTAATAAAATTGGCTGCATTGGAACGAAGGCTGTATTGTTCAATGATTTTCCTGCGGCCGGCTTTTCCAAATTGCTTTCTTAGGTTGGCATCAAGCAATAGCTTTTCAATAGCATGGTACCATTCCGCATCGGTAGTGGCAAAATAGCCATTGACACCCTCCTCAATAATCTGGTTGTTAACTCCAACCGGCGACGACACTGCCGGAATTTCCAGGGCCAGGTATTGAATCAGTTTAAACCCACACTTTCCTTCGCTCCATTCATTGTTGGTAAGGGGCATCAAACCAATCTGGCAGGTTGCCAGTTCAGCTACTTCATTTTCTTCTGTCCATTCCACATACCTTACATTCAACAGTTGAAGGTTGGGTTGCTGGTTGCAAATAATGCAAATATCAAAATCATATTGTTGCTGTAACAACTGCAGGGCGGGTTCTACAATTTTCAAATAAATTATGGTGGAAAAACTACCGGTCCAGCCAATGGTTACCCTGTCAACATCGTGTTGGGCGGGCAGGTTGTGTTTGTGGTCGGTATCCACACAGGTAGGATTGTACACTACGTTGGTATTGTACAGCCGCGCAAAATCACACAGGTACGCATTGCCACCACTTACTTTATACGACCAGCTACAAATGGTTTTTACCTTACCCGTATTTCTAAAAATCCTGGCTAGTTTATTTTGATTGGAGAAGGAGGGTATCCATATAGCATCATCAAAATCATAAATCACTTTCCGCTTGGCTACTTTAATATACAGCCACTCAAATAATGGTGGCCCCACCGGTGTAACCTCGCGCTGCAATAAAATATAATCATACTTCCGGATATTAAAAAGCAAGGCCCACCTGCCTGCAAAACCCTGTATAATCGCCATTAGTTTGGCTAAAAAAAAGCCATACTTATGAATAACTGCATACCCCTGCCTGTTTAGAAAAGAATTGGTAGTTATCCTGCACCCATGTTGTTGAAGCAGGTCTTTGTATAGTTCAAAGCGAAACCGCTGCCCCGGCGAAACATTTTCGGGATATTGAACAATCATTAAAATCTCTTTGGGTATTGGCGTCATTACTGCAATTCAATGTTGGAAAAAACCGGGGGCGCCTGTTGGGCATGCCTTGCGGTAATAAATTTTTCGGCAAAGTCAAGGGCCTCCCCTATAACATGGTGCATATCCATATAGCGATAGGTGGCCAAACGGCCTAAAAAGGATATGCCGGTTAGTTTTTCTGCTGCGGCCCTGTATTGCTTTAGCAGGGCCATATCCCCTTCCAGCCGTTTTGGGTAATAGGGCACATCCTCCGGGCCGGTTTCGGCACTGTATTCTTTAAAGTAAATTGTTTGATCGTGTTTCTCCCAGGGTGCAAAATGCTTGTGTTCGGTAATGCGGGTATAGGGCACTTCAAAGTCGCAGTAGTTTACCTGGGCTGTTCCCTGGTAATCACCTTCAGCATAATATTTTTCAAAACTCACCGTGCGGTAGCCCAACCTGCCAAAAGCATACTTAAAATAAGCATCCAACGGCCCGGTAAAAAATACATGTTCGTAAACACTGGTGTCGCTGCCCGGAATAAATTTGGTATTTAAGCTAATACTAATATGTGGGTGGTTCAGCATTTTTTCAATCACCGCGGTATAGCCATCCCTCGGAATGCCGGTATAAATATGGCTGTGGTAATTATCATCGTAGTTAAAGCGAACCGGTATGCGTTTTAAAATAGCTGCCGGCAAATCCCGTGGTTCACATCCCCATTGCTTTTTGGTATAGCCATAAAAAAAAGCCTGGTATAATTCACTGCCAATAAAATGATGAGCCTGCTCCTCAAAGTTCTGTGGGTGAAGGATGGATTTATCAGCCAGCCGATCCAGGAAAGCTTTTGCTTCCAGGGGCGATAACGTTTGATTAAAATATTGGTTAATGGTATGCAGGTTTACTGGCAGTGAATAGATGGCATTGCCAAATTTCGCTTTTACCCGGTGAACGTAAGGCACAAAGGGCACAAACCTATTTACATACTCCCATATATTTTGCTTATCGGTATTAAATATATGGGGGCCATATCGATGTACCATCACACCCGTTTGTTTATCACGGCTGGTATGGCAATTACCGGCAATATGCGCCCGTTCATCCCATATATCCACCCTGCAATC
>JBBQOJ010000221.1:0-5738 GCA_038330815.1 Chitinophagales bacterium
CAAAACATTCGGTGGATATTCTTCTTCCTTATAATTATCACGCGGTGTTTGACCGTATTGAAAAAATTCCTTTAAATCCGGGGCATCGCTTCCTTTGGCATGCTCCTTACCAAAACTGGTATATCCCCGCTGTCCTGCCAGCCCAGGTATTTCGAAGCCATTTTTTTGAGTTAGTGGAAGGGAAAAAAATTCCTGTACCTGTTGGTATAAGGCTGCAATCAACTGCCCCGGTACGCCATGGTTTTTTACCGCTACAAATCCTACAGATTCGTATGCTTTTCCCAATTCCTGTACAAAGGCATTTTTGCGGACCGGATCGCCACTTAAAAATTCAGCAAGATCAACTGATGGGATCGCCATATCCATTGCTATTTTAGTTAAACAAGGTAAACAATATAAAAGTATCAAATAAAATTAATCTCTGCAATAGCTTGCAAAGCAATGTCGGGTTTCTATAATTACTAAATTTTTTAGTATTTATCTATTACAATCCATATTTCCGGCTAATGGCTAACATTCGGTCAATTGGTTTACGGGCAGCAATCCTTAATGATTCTTCCATAATAATTTCAGGTTGCTCATATTCCATACATAGGTATAATTTTTCAAGTGTATTCAATTTCATATGTGGACAATCATTACAAGCACAACTGTTGTTGGGTGGCGCCGGAATAAAAGTCTTGTGCGGACTTTCTTTTTGCATCTGGTGAAGTATTCCCGTCTCTGTTACCACTATAAAAGTTGAACTGGAGCTTTGTTGTGAATATTTTAAAAGGCCCGTAGTGCTCCCTATATAGTCTGCAACGGCCAACACAGCATCCTCACACTCAGGGTGTGCAATTACTTTTGCCTCCGGATGCCTTATTTTAAGTTTAACTATTTTCTCAAGACTAAATATTTCATGAACCATACAGGCACCATTCCAAAGCACCATATTTCTGCCTGTTTTTTTATTTAAATAGGCGCCCAGGTTTTTGTCCGGTGCAAAAATTATCTGCTGCTCTTTAGGAAGGCTTTCAATGATAGTTTCGGCATTGCTACTGGTACATATAATGTCGCTGAGTGCTTTCATACCAGCCGAACAATTGATATAAGTAATAACCAGGTGATCGGGATGTTTATCCTTAAACATTTTAAACAATGCAGGGGGAGCGCTGTCACTTAAAGAACACCCGGCTTTAAGATCGGGTAACAATACTTTTTTTCCGGGATTTAAAATTTTAGCGGTTTCTGCCATAAAATGCACTCCGGCAAAAACAATGATGTCTGCATCCGTTTTTTCCGCCTGCTGGGCTAAACCCAAACTATCACCAATGAAATCAGCTACATCCTGGATATCAGGCTCCTGGTAATAATGGGCAAGAATGATGGCATTTTTTTGTTGCTTCAATTTTTCGATTTCAGCAAACAAATCTAGGTTAACATCGATCGCTATATCGAGGTAACCTACCCGTTCAAGAGTAGCAGTTGCAGTGTTAATATCTTTCATAATATGTATTAATACTATTTTTATTTAAATAAAGCTACTATTACTAGGGGTGTGGATATGTGGAAACAATTAATTTTAATATTTTGCAAAATCAAAAAAAACAGTTTATCCACGTTCATTCACAGGTAATTAACATAGTACCTAATCAATATGTTACAGCGTTTACTAGGATAGGCAAAGGTTATAAAAAATAAACTATAATTTTCTACACGTTGGTTAATAAATGAGGCAGTTAACAATAATTTGGTCATATTGAAATCTGTCTATGTTAAACCGGTGACTGATAACTACTCCCCTGCCAACACCTCTGTTTGTAAAAGAAAAAACAAAATTTAATTCTGCCCCAATTTTCCTCCTTTTGCGCTCTTTATAACCTGCCTTATTAACAACTTACCTTGCTTATCAACATAGCTATGTTAATAATGGATGAAAGTGCACTGCAGCCGGGCATTTTATATAATTTTACCCTTCTGTACTCCCTATATACAACCAATTCTATAGTTGAACAAGGCTTTGGCTTTCACAACAACCACATTGAAAAATTAGTATAGTAAACTGTAATAAACAGGCATTAATTATACCATTTGCTGTTTGTATTTGTGGAAGTAGCGCACCGGCTTCAATTACCGGCTTCGGCTTCATTACAAAGTTGTATAAACACGGCGAATGGAGCAGCTTTTATATAGATGGTAGTTATGCTGTTTTACCAGGCGAACCCACCCGGTAAAATAAGGATTCATATACTTTTTTACACTATTTTTGCCCTCCATTTTAATTTAATCAAAAAATGCAGATAATACAGAACATTCGCGAAAAGGGCGCAGCTATTGTAATTGTTGTAATTGCCCTTAGTTTAATTGGCTTTATCCTGATGGATGCCAAACCTGGTGGCAACGGAGGAATATTTGGCGGTAATCCATCTTCCTCTATCGGGAAGGTTAATGGAGAATCAATCGAATATAATGAATTTAATGCTAAAGTAAAGCAGGCGGAAGAACAGTATGGTGGAAGAATCAGCGGTACACAGGTGTACGAAGTAAGGCAATCCGTTTGGGACCAAATCGTTGCCGAAAAGGTATTGCTTAAAGAATTTGAAAAGTTGGGGCTCACCTTTACGCCAAAAGAAATGAGTAGCATAATGTTTAGTGATGATGCGCCATATGCATTAAAACAAGCATTTAGTGATAAAACAACTGGTCAGTACGATGTTGCTAAAGTGCAGGAGTGGTGGTTACAGGCCAAAAAATCGAAAGGCGAACAGCGCGAAGCAATAGAAGCCCAAATTGTTGAACCAATGAAGTTGCAGTCGTTGTATAATAAATATAACAGCTTATTGGCTGCAAGTGCTTATTATCCCACCTGGATGCAACAAAAGGAACAGGCGGATAATAACAGCTTTTCCAATATTTCTTATGTAGCCGTTCCATATAATGTTATTAGTGATAGTGCGGTTACTGTTAGTGACAACGATATTAAAGAATACCTCAATAAAAAAGAATCATTGTACCACCAGGATGGTGGCAGGTATATTTCTTATATAACATTTAACGCCAGCCCTTCCGCTGCCGATACCTCAAAAGCGATGGAGGCAGTTACGGCATTAAAATCTTCTTTTGTTGCTGATACCAATGCAAAGGCTTTTGTTGCCCGCAATATGAGTTCGATCAACTATTTTGATGGGTACACGCTAAAATCAAAATTGGCAATGGCACAAAATGATTCCATAGCTTCCCTACCGGTGGGTGGTGTTTACGGACCCTACCTCGATGGTGGAAGTTTTGTGCTGGCAAAAATGGTGGGGATCAGGCAACTACCTGATAGTGTAAATGTCCGTCACATATTAATTGGTACCAAGGATCCACAAACAGGACAACCTACCCTGGAAGATAGTATTGCCAAACGTCGTATTGATAGTATTGAAACAGCTATAAAAGGCGGAGCAGATTTTAATTTAATGGTATTGCAATACAGCGACGACCAGGGAAGTAAAACCAAGGGAGGTGAATATGATTTTGCTTCCACTCAATTTGGTACCCTGGCCAAAGAATTTTCAGAAACCATCTTTTATGGCAACAGCGGCGACAAAAAAGTAGTACATACCGATTTCGGCTGGCATTATATAGAAATTTTGAACCAGAAGAATTTTGAACCCGCGTATAAAGTAGCGTATGTAGCCAAGCAAATTTTACCTGCAGATGAAACGATTAATGAGGCCAGTTCAAAAGCTACCAGGTTATCAGGGGAGGCAAGGGACGCTAAATCATTAGAAGCCTATATAAAAAAGAATGGCATCCAAAAAGTAGATGTACCCGATCTTATAAAAAGGAATGATTTCAGGTTGGGCGGTTTGCAGGATGCCCGCCAGTTAATTAAATGGGCCTTTGATGCCAAACAAGGCGAAGTGAGTGAACCTTATAATATAGAAGACCAATTTGTTGTTGCGATGGTAAATAAAGTTCAGCCGGAAGGAGTTCCGGATGCAGCAACCGCAAGACCATTGGTGGAACTCACCATCAGGAATATTAAGAAAGGCGAACAAATAAGCAAGAAACTTACCGCTACTCCAACACTTGAGTCTGCTGCAGCAGCTTACAATGTGCCTATCGGAACAGCGGGCGCTGATTCTACCCTCACTTTTTCCTCGCAGATAATTAATGGTGTAGGAAACGAGCCAAAGGTAATTGGTGCCTCGTTTAACAAAAATTACCAGTCAAAGGCTTCCGAGCCAATTGTAGGAATTAATGGCGTTTATGTTATAAAAATAAACAACATCGGAACAAAACCCGGAGATACACTGGAAATGATTGCGCAGCAGTCAGAGCAAAGAAAAAGAAGTTTATTACAGCAATTGTCTGGTTGGTTTGAATCGTTGAAAAAAAAGGCAGATATTAAAGACGACCGCAGCAAACAGTTTTAATTTATTTCTCTTATTAGATAGAAAACCGGTCTTTACAGATCGGTTT
The DNA here is from genome assembly GCA_038330815.1 of Chitinophagales bacterium. Classification (GTDB taxonomy): domain Bacteria; phylum Bacteroidota; class Bacteroidia; order Chitinophagales; family Chitinophagaceae; genus Ferruginibacter. Next base: position 4,453 of record JBBQOJ010000221.1, read on the forward strand.
TTTTCGTTATAGCAGGTTGCCTGAAGTTCGGAGGTGAGTAATAATAAAGGATTGATGTTGTTTGTTGCATAAAATAATAATGTGCTGGTATTATCAGAGTAAAGATTAACCAAACCCAGGATTTATATCTGCCTGTTTATTTAAATGGTCACCCACCTCTTTTTAAAAACAAAGCCGGTTATCCCGCACTGAATTATGCGTAAATTAGCAGGATGAATGAAGAACCAATTATCAACAGGGTAAATGAAAGTGCGTTGCTTACCTTAAACCTGGAAGATTACTTTCCGAAAGAGGAAGACCTCCTGTTATTTGATATGAAGGAGTATCTTTTTATGGGCCTCATATTAAAGGAAAAAGATTTCAGGGAAGCGCTTAAAAACCTTGATATTTCGGCTTATACCGGTAAACTGGTGGGCGTTACCTGTAGTGCGGATGCCATCATTCCTATTTGGGCATATATGTTAGTGGCCAGTTACCTGCAACCCGTTGCCCGAACCGTGCTCTATGGTAACCCCGCTGCTGTAAAGGAGCAACTGTTATTACATAATATTGCAACAATTGATGTAGCTGAATTTGTAGATAAGCGGGTAGTAATTAAGGGCTGTGGCGAATTGCCTGTTGGGGAGGCAGCCTACCTGGAGGCAACAAAATTATTAAGGCCTGTAGTTAAAAGTATCATGTATGGGGAGCCTTGCAGTACGGTACCCATTTTTAAACGGAAATAACCGGTAATCCTTTATTATACCGTTGCAGTGGTTTTTTATATAATATAGTTGCTAAATAATGATGGACGCCTTTCTTAAGGGACTTGCGATTAGCCTGCTGTTGGTGTTTTCAGTTGGCCCCATCGTTTTTACTATTATCAAGCAAAGCATTAACAACGGCCATGCAGGAGGGTTTAGTTTTGTGTTGGGTGTTTGGTTAAGCGATATATTGATGGTAATTTTAAGCAATGCCTTTTCCGAAATGGTGACCGAATTAATGCTGTTTAAAAAGACAATTGGTTTTACAGGGAGCGTTTTTTTGACAGGCATGGGCTGCTATTACTTGTTTATTAAAAAAATAAGACAACGAAGTTTGGAAGAAGCAGCCATTGTGGTATCAGCACGCACCCACGCCAGGCTACTGCTTTCTGGTTTTTTAATCAATACCCTTAACCCGGCAGTGATTGCTTTTTGGCTAACAACAGCCACTACTTTTGCTTTATCGAATACCATCCACGAGCGAATTATTATTTTTTCCACCTGCATGCTGGTAAATTGTACAGCAGATGTTTTAAAGGTTTT
>JBBQOJ010000222.1:0-5737 GCA_038330815.1 Chitinophagales bacterium
AGGCCTACCGCAACGATAAAACATCAGAAACAAGCCTGGTTCAAGGTGTAATTGAAGTGTTTGTTAAAAGCAACCTACAAAAGAAATACCGCCTTCAGCCAAATGAAAAATTGGTACTTGAAAATTCGGAACAGGCTATACAACCGGCAAATGAAAAAAATACGGAGGCGAGCAATTTGAAGGTGGCGGAAACGGTCATTCAAATAAAAAAACTAACCTATATAAAAGGTACAACCACAGATGTGGAGTCTAGCTGGACTAAAAATATTCTCTCCTTTGAAGATGAGGTTTTTGCAGAAGTAGCCAATAAAATGGAACGGTGGTATGATGTATCAATCGAGTTTAAAAATAAAAAGTGGGAAAATGCTTACCTCAATGGTTCTTTTGAAAAAGAGACCCTGGAGCAAGCCATGGAAGCAATAAAATTTTCAACAGGTTTTAATTATACCATAAGGGATAAAAAAGTTTTTATTTACTAACCGCCAATACGTTGCACATGCTGATACACTATCTCATAGAATCCGGGTAACCTACTCCGATAAAAAAAATGAGGCGGAAAATATTGCCGTATTCCCCGCCTCGTAGACATTTCACCAGGGAGCCATTGTATTGTTTTTCAATATACCGTAGGTGGTTCCCCAACTTATACTACTAAATATAAATGTATGAAAAAAGACTATATGATTCGTAGAGCTCTTTATGCTTTACAAAAGCCCTTACTAATTATGAAATTGATGATCGTTCTGTTGTTCATATGCACTTTACCTTCCTGGGCCGGTGCAGGTGCGCAAACCATCACCCTGAATGCCAGCAACCGGGAAATTTCCCAGGTGCTTAGCCAAATTGAAAAGCAGGGTAATTTTCGTTTCCTGTACAATAGCAGGCTTAAAGTATTGAAACAAAAAGTTTCCGTTAGCTTCACCAACGCCCGGATTGAAGCAGTATTGCAGCAACTGTTCCTGGGCACCACGCTTACCTTCCGTACGTTGGAAAACAACCTGGTGGCCATCCGCTCAAGCAGTAGTGATGAAAAATTTTTAACCATCACCGGTAAAGTAACCAATGCCTCAGGCAACCCGGTTTCGGGCGCTTCCATATTGATTAAAGGAACTACCAACGGAACCTCTACCGATCAATCAGGTAATTATAGTATTTCAGCACCTGACAATGCTACCTTAATTATTTCAGCGGTAGGCTATACGGAAGTGGAAGTACCGGTAGCCGGCAAGCAGGAAATTAATGTTACCCTTACCCAAACTGCCCAGAAACTGGACGAAGTGGTAGTGGTAGGATATGGCACACAACGCAAAAGAGACTTAACTGGCTCTATCACCTCAGTTAAAGGGGAAGAACTGGCCAATATGCCCAATACCAACCCGGTAAGTTCATTGCAGGGCAAAGTGGCTGGTCTTACAGTGGCTAATTCCGGAGCAGCAGGCGCCAGCCCGGTAGTGCGTATCAGGGGTACCAATAGTACCAACAGTGCCAGCCCGGTATACGTGGTAGACGGTATCCTGCACGACAATATCGACTTCCTCAACCCGGCCGATATTGAAAGTATCGATGTATTGCGCGATCCCTCCTCCATTGCTATTTACGGATTGCGTGGTGCCAATGGCGTTATAGCCGTTACTTCTAAAAAAGCGGCACGCGGCCAAACCCGGATAAATTTGCAAAGTAACATCGGTATCCAAACCGTTACCGATAAAATTGCCGTTACCGATGCTGCCGGGTTTAAACAATTGTATGATGCCCAACTGGCTAACATTAATGCGGCACCATTTGATTATACCAATTACACCGCCAACACCAACTGGCAGGACCAGATATTCAGGGATGCCCTTATCAATACCAATAACCTGAGTGTTTCCAACAGCAGCGAAAAAACCAGTACCCTGTTAAACATTGGTTATACAACACAGGACGGTGTATTGCGCAACGACAAATACCAACGCTACCTGGTAAGACTAAACGAAGAAATCAGGATCACCAAAGACATCAAAATTGGTGGTGATATCAGTGGTTTTCACTGGATAGCCAATCCCCCATCAGCCAGTTTAAACAATGCCTTATGGGCAGCACCCATTGTTCCCATTCAACAGGATGCCAACACCTACTACAGTATGCCTTCATTTCAACGGGCGCAGGTGGGCAACGCGGTGGCTAACATCAATCGCAACGACCGTACTTCCATTAACAAAGGTTTCCGGGTAATCGGTAGCCTGTTTGCAGAAATCAAGTTTTTAAACAATTTCACCTGGAAATCTATTATATACACCGATCTTGGATTTAATAACCGGCGAGCATATACCGCACTGCCTTATTCATTTATCAATCTCGGGGAAGGTGCTGCACCTACTAATACCACCTTCGACAATACCATTCGCACCGGTGTAACACAGGAGCAAAGCGAGTCCCGTAGGTTCCAGCAGGATCATACGCTGAATTTTGTTAAAAACCTGGGTGATGGGCATAGCCTGAATGTGCTTGCGGGTTTTACCACCATCTACAGCCAGGGATCTTCTATCAATGGTAACCGCAGGGATACCACCGTTAACGTACCCAACGACCCCGATTTCTGGTACCTGAGCACCATTAATAACAACAACCCCGGATTATACGGCGGCGGCGGAAGTGAAAATTCCATCGTTGGTGGATTTGGCCGGTTAAGTTATTCTTACAAAGGAAAATACCTGGTAAACGCTACCCTTAGAAGGGATGGCAGTTCGAAATTTGCGCCTGAAAACAGGTGGGGTACTTTTGGAAGTGTGGGTGTGGGCTGGGTAGTAAGTGATGAAAACTTTTTCGCCGATATTAAGGGAGTGGATTTTTTAAAACTCCGTGGTGCATGGGGACAAACCGGTAATGCCAATGGCTTTGCCGACAACCTGTACAAACCTGGTATCTCCAACGCCTCTACTGCCATCTTTGGCAATAACGTTTACACGGCTATCCAGGCTGCCTATATTCCTGATCCTAACCTGCATTGGGAAGTAGTGACAGGTATCGATGTGGGAATTGACCTAAGGGCCATGCGCAACAGGTTAAACGCAGAAATTACCTATTACAACAGAACTACCAAAGACATACTTACTGCCTTAACCCTGCCTAATGAAACACGTAGTTTCTTTACCAACCTGGGGGAAATTACCAATTCCGGTATTGAACTGGGATTAGGTTGGAACGACAAAATAGGCAGGGACTGGAGTTATAATATTGCCGCCAATTTTAGTTACAATAAAAATGTGGTAAACTCTATCGGCGACAATACCAATTTCCAACTCATTGGCAACAGTGGGGCCAATTTAACCACTACCGGCAATTCCATCGGTTATTTTTTTGGATATCGCCAGGTGGGTGTTTACCAATCTACCGCAGATCTTAATAAAACACCCGGCTTTACCAATTCTTTACCAGGTGATATTGCTTATGACGATGTAAATGGCGATGGGATGATATCCGCAGCCGACAGAACTTTTCTTGGTACTCCTTTTCCTCCTTATAATTTTGGCGGAAGTATTTCCCTGAACTATAAAGGCCTTGATTTTATGATCGAATTACAAGGCGTAGCAGGAAACAAGATTTACACCCAACGCCGCACCGCCAATTTTGCCACGCTTAACTATGAAGCCAACCGCCTGAAGGCCTGGACAGCACCCGGCACCTCCAATGTAGAACCCATCCTCGATAACACCAGGGGCAATAATTTCCTGTTTAGCAGTTATTATCTTGAACCAGGTGATTATTTACGCCTCCGTACCCTGCAACTTGGTTACACGGTAAAAAGTGAAGCATTTGGCAGGATCGGAATAAAAACTGCCAGGTTTTTCGTAAGCGGCCAAAACATGAAAAACTGGAGCCAGGTAACCGGCTACTCTCCTGAAGCACAAATCGGCAGCATATTAGGCGGGGGTGCCGACAATGGCGTATATCCAGTACCGGCCGTATACACTTTTGGCATGAACCTGACTTTTTAATTAGTAATTAATAAAAATATTATCAATGAAACAGTTTATAAAAATACCCCGAAATATTGCCCTGCTGGCGACGTTGCTGGTAGCGCTTTGTATGTCATCCGGCTGTAAAAAATTATTGGATACCCAGCGCCAGGGTGGATATGATGAAGCAAATTATCCTTATCCCGGCGGCTCGGGGCCCTACGATCAATATGTATTTGGTGCCTACGACGAATTAAGAAGCTATAATGTACATGTGGATGGATTTATCAATGCTACCAGCATCCGTAGCGACGATGCAGATAAAGGAAGTACCCCCAATGATGGTGGGGCAGATGTGATCAGCATGGATAATTTCCCGGTATTGCCTAACAGTGGCAGGGCCAATACGCTTTGGCTTGGTTACTATGCCCTCATCAACCGGTGTAATAATACCTTGTTCCAGATTGGCACCAACACCAATATTGTAGCAAACGATGCCATCAAAATTCAAACCCAGGCCGAAGCGCGCTTTATGCGGGGTTATTCTTATTTTATGCTGGTAAGGCTATTTGGCAGGGTGCCATTGATTGACACCCTCTACCAGGATCCGGCCGCACAAAATAATATACCACAAAGTACTCCTGCAGCATTGTATGCATTTATAGAAAGCGACCTTTCCTTTGCCGCCGGCAATCTTCCCCTTAGCTGGGATGCTCGTTTTGTAGGCAGGGCTACCCGGGGGGCAGCCAATGGTATTTTAGCCAAGGTTTATCTCACCCAACGGAAATGGGCATCCGCCATGGCAACTGCCCAGGCAGTGATCACTTCTGCACAATACGACTTAAGCACCCCCTATACCAAAATTTTTGGAGAGGATGGTGAAAATAGCAAGGAGTCGGTATTTGAAGTGCAGGCAAGGGCCGATGCCACCAACCCCACGGTACAGGGAATTCAGTTTACCAGCCTGCAAGGCGTACGTGGTCCGGGCGTATGGGACCTGGGTTGGGGTTGGAACACGCCTAGTACCATACTGGAAGCTGCTTATGAAGCCAATGACCCACGTAAAGCAAGAACAATTTTATATACCAGCACCGCTACTACACCGGGGATTACCATTTATGGCGAAACTACGCCGCTGGGATTACCCAATCCGCGTTATAACCATAAAGTACATACCAACCCGGCAGTTAGGGCCGCCGTGGGTAACAGGTTTGGCTGGTGGATGAACGTTCGCATATTGCGTTATGCAGACGTAGTACTAATGTATGCCGAAGCCGCCAACGAAGTGGGTGGTGTCACCAATATTGAAAATGCACGGGTAGCCGTAAACAGCATCCGGGCGAGGGCCAGGGTGGGAGCGCCGGCAGGCACTTTACCAAATATTACCACCGTTGACCAGGGCGAACTGCGTGATCTGATCCGCCAGGAAAGAAGAATTGAACTGGCCATGGAGCACGACCGATTTTTCGATATCGTGCGCTGGGGAATTGCAGGCGCCGCATTGCAGGCCGCAGGTAAGTCAAATTTCAACGAAAACAGGGATATCTATCTCCCCATCCCGCAAACTCAGATTGATTTAAGTGCAGGAAAACTCACCCAAAACGCGGGATACTAATTGTTAATTAAAAAAAATTACACCATGAACATTTTATATAGTTGCTCTAAAAAATATTCACTGCTGCTGGTGGTGGGCTTATCAATGTTGGTATCCTGTAAAAAAGATGGCAACCCCAATAATCTACCCGAAGTGTCTCCCAACGATTACGTAGGTACCGTTGATGGATTTACCAGTTCGGATG
>JBBQOJ010000223.1:0-5713 GCA_038330815.1 Chitinophagales bacterium
CCTTTTTTTGTGATGCTGATCAGGTCTTCCTTATACATACCATACTGCACATACAGGTCTACCATTTTTGCGTATAAGCTTCTACCTTTATTTTTTTCATAGGCTGCCATTTCACACAACAGGGCCACCGCACTGATAGCATCTTTATCCCTTACTTCGTCGCCAACCATCAAACCAAAGCTTTCTTCACCGCCGATGATATATTTTTCTTTGCCTTCTTTTTCCTTAATCAGGGCTGCAATCCATTTAAAACCGGTAAGTACATTGTAGCAGGTAATATCATTGGCTTTTGCAATGGTATCAATCATATCGGTGGTAACAATTGTTTTCACCACCATATCATTGGGTTGAGCGATGCCCTTTGTTTTCCGGGCTTCAATCATATAATTAAATGCCAGCACGGCGGTTTGATTGCCATTCATGAGCACCCATTCGCCATTATTATTTTTAACGCCAATGGCTACACGATCTGCATCAGGGTCGGTACCGAGTAATATGTCGGCATCCAGTTCTTTGGCCATTTGCAGGCCAATACTCATGGCTTCCTTTTCCTCCGGATTAGGATAAATTACCGTGGGGAAGTTGCCATCAGGGGTGCTTTGTGCGGCTACAATATGAACGTTGTCGAACCCAAATCTTTTTAAGAGGCCTGGCACCAGGGTGATACCAGTACCGTGTATCGGTGTAAACACAATTTTTAAATCGTGCTGTTCTTTGCAAATTTCAGGATACACACTTAATCCTGCCGCCATGTCGAGGTACACTTCGTCCATGTCTTTACCAAGTAGGGTGATATTTTCTTCACCACCACTCCATTTTACATCCTCCACCGAAGCAATTTTCTCTACTTCGATGATAACGTTTTCATCATGCGGTGATACCATTTGGGCACCATCATCCCAGTAAGCTTTGTACCCGTTGTATTCTTTCGGATTGTGAGAGGCGGTACACACCACCCCACCCTGGCATTGTAAATGCCGGATGGCAAAACTTAATTCCGGTGTTGGGCGCAGGTCTTCAAACAGGTATACTTTAATACCGTTGGCAGCAAATACATTGGAAGTAGTTTCTGCAAAAAAGCGGCTATTGTTTCTACAGTCATATGCCACTGCCACTTTCACCTCCTTCCCAAAACATTTTTTAAGGTAGTTGGCATATCCCTGGGTTGCCATCCCAATGGTGTACTTGTTAATTCGATTGGTGCCAACCCCCATAATACCCCTCAGCCCGCCGGTGCCAAACTCCAGGTTCTTATAAAATGCATCGGCCAGTTCATCCGGATTTTCCTGCTGCAAGCGGTGTATCTCCTCCTTTACAGCTGGTTCATAATTGCCGGAAAGCCAATTGTCTATCTTTTGTTGAATGTTTGGTTCCATATAATTTTATTTTACGTCCTCAAAAATAATTGTTTCGTTTATAATAATGCACATAGCCGTAAATTTGTTTTTTATGAATCAAATACCCGATTTGTTAACTACATCCGATACAAACCACCCTTTTAATTTTCCGTTGACGAATGAGTTCCGATGGCAGGCAGGGGCTTCACTGTTGAGGTTATTGCCTCACCTTTTCCTATTTTCTAGATTACCATTGACCATTTTTATTGCTAACAGTATGCTTACAATCACAAGGAAATGTATAGGCACTATACCAATAACGTTAAAAAAATATTTCCTTTATGCCGTGCTCTTATTAGGTGTTGTTGAAAGCCAGGCACAAGACACTACTACAATAGTTACACCCGCCGAAAGTGCAATTGTCGCAATTCACCAGCCCCTCTCTCCCCACACCATAAAATCAAGGACCCGTTTGGTTACTATTGCCAATATCACCGGGTATTCGGCCATCCTGGTGGGTTTAAATGCCGCCTGGTATTCAAAATATGAGCGTGGCAGGTTTCACTTTTTTGATGATAATAAAGAGTGGCTGCAAGTGGATAAGGTGGGCCACCTGTATGGCACCTATATAGAAAGCCGCACCAGTATGGAACTTTGGCGGTGGACGGGCATCGAACGTAATAAGAGAATTTGGCTGGGTGGACTAAGCGGTGTTGCCTACCAAACCATTATTGAGGTACTGGATGGTTTCAGTAAGGAATGGGGATGGAGTTGGGGCGATTTTGCTGCCAATGTAGCGGGAAGCGGGGTATTAATTGGCCAGGAATTGGCATGGGACGACCAACGCATTAAAATCAAATTCTCCTTTCATAAAAATGATTATGGCGCGCGGGATTTAAACAACCGCGCCAACGAAATTTACGGAAAGTCGCTTTCAGAAAGGTTTATTAAGGATTATAATGCACAAACCTATTGGGCCAGTGTAAATTTGGCCGCCTTTTTCCCAAAAACGAATCTTCCACCATGGCTGGCATTGGCGGTTGGCTATGGGGGTGAAGGCATGTTTGGTGCGGAGGAAAATATCGGGAAAAACAACAATGGCGAAGTGACCTTTAACCGTACGGATATACGGCGTTACCGGCAATGGTACCTGTCGCCCGACATTGACTTCACCAAAATAAAATCCAACAAAAAAGGGGTGCGTATATTGTTCTTTGCTTTAAGCGCCTTTAAATTTCCTGCGCCCAGCCTGGAATTTTCAAAGGGACGATTTAAAGTTAATGCCTTGCACTTTTGATAAGTAATACTGTCGGGCAGCAGGGGCAACGATCGGGTAGCCGTAGCAGGTAGACGAGGGCGCTTAACTGCTCCTTTTATTATAAAAGTGCCTGCCTGTTCCGTTTTCCAAACGAAAGTCCTATGGTCATCGTGCATCCTCATCAGTAGCAGGCATCTTTTTTTCTTCAATCCATGCCCCTCCGATTTCATTACCATTTACCTCCACATTGATATGTTCATCGGGCGAAGTGGAAATGGAGATGCCCACATAATCTACAGCAATGGGAAATGATTTATGTGTTCGTTCCACCAGGGCGAGTGTTTGAATTTTGGCCGGATAGCTGTTCAGCAAGGGTTTTAAAGCATACAACATGGTACTGCCACTGTTGGCCACATCATCAATCAACAATACCGATTTATCATTGAAATCCATTTCCGGCTCAAGGATGATTTGTGCCGGCTTACGCTTATTAAGCGTAAGGGCCACCACGGTTATTTTACCCTGGTAAACTGCCTGCAGGTAATCTTTGATTTTGTGTGCAATTACGATACCGTTTTCCTTAATACCAAGTAACACCAGTTCTGGTTCATCGTAATTTTGTTCGGCTACCTGCAAAGCCATCCTACGCAGTTTTTTTTCCGCCACTACTTTGGTTAGGATATATTTATTACCTGTCATAAACCCCAGTTGTATTTGCACGAATTTATACCTTTAATCAATAATTCTACACAATTCGTGTAATTGAAGTAGGAATATTACCTTAGCATTTACAATTGTTTACTATGGAGGTATTCGCCCGTTTTTTATTCATTGCTGTATTGCTACTTGCCGGCTGGTTATTTTTAAAAAATATTCGGCAGATTCGTAGCAATATCCTGTTGGGCGCAAAAAAAACGTTAACCGACCAGCCGGCAATGCGTTGGCGCAATGTATTGTTGCTCGCTTTTGGCCAAAAAAAGATGTTTAAAAACCCACTGGTGGCCATTTTACATTTTGTTATCTATGCTGGTTTTATTATTATCAACCTGGAAGTACTTGAAATAGTATTGGATGGAGTGCTGGGTACGCACCGGCTTTTTTTACCATGGCTGGGAAAAGCATATCCCTTTCTCATTAATTTTTTTGAACTCCTGGCTGTTGGCGTGATTGCGGTGTGCGTGGTTTTCCTGGCTAGGAGAAATATTGTTTCAATAAAACGCCTGCTAAGTAAGGACCTTGATGGATGGCCGAGGAGCGATGCCAATTACATTCTGTTTGCCGAGATTGTATTGATGAGTTTGTTTCTCACTATGAACGCTGCCGACCGCAGCCTGCAGTTGCAGCAGGTAGCACACTACCCTATTACCGGCAACTTTATTATTTCGGGGCTACTGGCACCTTTATTTAATGGATTGCAATCCAATACGCTCATCGTTATTGAAAGAACGAGCTGGTGGCTCCACATAGTCGGCATACTTGCCTTTTTAAATTACCTGCCTTACAGCAAACACCTGCATATATTACTGGCTTTCCCCAACGCTTATTACGGCAGGTTAAAGCAGCAGGGTAAAATGGATAATATGCAGGCGGTTCAAAATGAAGTGTTGTATATCATGCAACCCGAACTGGCACCTACCGGTAACGAACAACCGATAAAATTTGGCGCAAAGGATGTTATGGACCTTAGCTGGAAAAGTTTGCTGGACGCCTACAGCTGTACGGAATGCGGCCGTTGCAGTGCTGCCTGCCCTGCTACTACCACCGGCAAATTATTAAGTCCAAGAAAAATTATGATGGATACCCGTGACCGGGCAACGGAGGTGGGCAGGAATGTGCGCCAGCATGGCAATTTTACACCGGATGAAAAAACGTTGCTTCATACTTATATCACGGTTGAAGAAATCCGGGCCTGCACTACCTGCAATGCCTGCGTGGAAGCCTGCCCGGTAAGTATCAATCCACTCGATATCATACTTGAATTGCGCAGGGCGCTGGTGATGGAAGATAGCAATGCGCCGCAGGAATGGAATACTATGTTTGGAAATGTTGAAAATAATTTTGCCCCCTGGAAGTTTAGTCCCGATGATCGAGACCAATGGACAACAAGGTAATAAGATCAGCTACGTTTTATCGTTACTTCCGCTACTTTCAAATTTTGACAGCGCATCTTTTTTACGAATGATCATTACCAGTTGTATCAATGCAGTAAGGCTAAAGATGCCGCCGATGATCCAGTTGAGGTATTGCTGGCTGTTGGCAATGCGTTCCACCATCCATTTACCACCAAAAATAAAAACACTGTTTCCCATTAGCGTACCAATACCAATGCCAACGATGTAGGTATTATAATGAGATTGTTTTGCCTGTAGCGCCCCCTTTGTAAATAATACTGTACTCCACCCAAACCAAAAAGGGATCTGCACGGGATTGATGGCACACATTAACATTCCCAGTAAAAAACGGTGCATATTATTATTCAGCAATACATTTTTTGCATCACCTTCTTTGGCAGCGGCAATAAAACTACCAATGGCCAATGCAAGAATAATGGCGAGGGTTATCCACTCCATCACTTTCATTAGTTTATGTTGCTTTCTCACCCAATCGATGCCCACCAACGAAATTCGTACATACACCATTTCCACCAATAGCGAACCCGTGGAAAACCATATAGCATTAATGACACTTTCCTGGATACCAATTTGCATTGCTGCCACATTTAAGGTGCCCAGGGGTAGTGAACCGAGGAAACTAATCAACATTCCCCAAAAAAATAAGCGTACAATTTTTCCCACGGCGGCAAAGATAGAAAGATTATCAATGTGTAAATTGTTTGCTAACCTGGTTTCCAATGCAGTTAACGGGGTTACCCCCGGCGGGCAGCCATACCAGGATTTTTTAATTTAAGTAAGTAGAGAAAAGGAGTGCCACATCCAATGATGAAATAACTAACGTATATTTCAGAAAAATAGGAATAGCCATGTTTTTGCCATCTACCATACAATTGCTGCGGTTCCATTTTTCCTTCTTCCTGATGCCTGTTTATTGGTTTGCATTAAGCCAAACTATACAGGTTGATACCACCGACGCTTTACTGGTGTTTTTTATTTTGCATTTT
>JBBQOJ010000224.1:0-5711 GCA_038330815.1 Chitinophagales bacterium
GTTTGCACATGGCTATTCGGTTTTAAGCGAAACAGCCGAGGTATTGTATAAATGCGACGAATTCTACAATAAGCAAAGTGAAGGCGGATTGCTGTACAACGATCCGGCATTGGGTATCGATTGGCAAATACCTGCTGATAAAGCCGTGGTGGCCGATCGCGACCTGCAGCATCCCTTACTGGCGGATACGGAAAGTAAATTTATATTTTAATTTATTATGGTAAACGATAAAAAAAACATCCTGGTTACCGGCGCCAATGGGCAACTGGGCAACGAGATGCAGGTGATGGCCCGCATTCATACCGCTTACCATTTTCTTTTTGAAACAAAAGAAGCATTGCCGATCGATGATTTGGCAGCAGTTGACCGGTATTTTGATCAGCACCCAATCGCTTACTGTGTTAACTGTGCCGCCTACACCGCGGTGGATAAAGCAGAATCAGCCACCGAAACTGCCATGCTGATCAATGGAACAGCGGTGGGCAACCTTGCCCTGGTATGCAAAAACTATGGCACGCAGTTGATTCACATCTCCACAGATTATGTATTTGATGGTACTGCTACACAGCCTTACAAAGAAGACGATCCGGTAAGCCCGGTAAATTTTTATGGCGCTTCAAAATTAAAGGGGGAAGAACTCGCGTTGCAGGTCAACCCGAAAACCATTATTCTCCGTACTTCCTGGGTGTATTCGCGTTTCGGAAATAATTTTGTAAAAACCATGTTACGACTGATGGCCGAACGGGCATCCATCAATGTGGTAAGCGACCAGGTGGGGAGCCCCACTTTTGCCCACGACCTGGCAGCAGCCATCATGAAAATCATTATACAACTGCACCAACCTTCCAAAAGCCTTACCGATACGCTGCGCCAGTCTCCTGTTTTTAATTATTCCAATACGGGTGTAATTAACTGGTATGAGTTTGCAGTGGCTATTAAAGAATTATCAGGTAGTAATTGCCAGGTAAATCCCATTCCGGCGGCGCAATATCCCACGCCGGCAAAGCGGCCAGGCTATTCGGTGATGGATACAGCTAAAATCCAACAGGCTTTCGATATCGTAATTCCAGGTTGGAAAGACAGCCTAAGGCAATGTATAGCGCTGTTGAAAAACTAGCGGGGTTTCGTTAATTGTTATTAGTTATTACTTCCTTGTTCCTGATATAAACGAGTTTGGTGCCGCCTTTGTCGCGCTTATCTATTTCAAACTGTGGCAGCGAAACTACCAGTGGCGTCAGTTTCGAAAAGCCATAATTCCGGGGGTCAAAATTGGGTTGTTTTTTGCCAAGTAAGCTGCCCACCTCACCTAAAAACGCCCAACCGTTTTCATCACCCAGGTCGTCAATAGTAGTGGCAATCAGGTGTAAGGTATCCTTGTTAAGGGTGTCGAAAGAAACGGCTGGTTTTTGATGCGCTGCCTTGGCACGGGTTTTTGTTTTTGCAGAAACAGGCTCCTCCACTTCGGGTACCGCGATAATCTCCATATAGATAAATTTGTCGCAGGCTACAATAAATGGATTAGGCGTTTTCTTCTGCCCAATGCCAAACACTTTCATGCCTGCCTCGCGTAAGCGGGTGGCCAGCCGGGTAAAATCGCTGTCACTGGAAATGATGCAAAATCCATCCACCTTTCCGGAATACAGGATGTCCATAGCATCAATGATAAGGGCGCTGTCGCTCGAATTCTTCCCGGAGGTATAACTATACTGCTGAATGGGGGTGATGGCATTTTCCAGTAACACATTTTTCCAACCCGATACAGTGGGCCTGGTCCAGTCGCCATAAATTCTCTTAAATGTAGGCGTGCCATATTTGGCTATTTCTTCCATCACACCTTTTACATTGCTATAGGGTACATTGTCGGCATCAATTAAAACAGCCAGTCGTATGTCTTTTTGAAAATCCATGCCACAAGATAATTCTTTTGAATACATTCACCCTGTACTGATTTATTTTTTGTAGGCTAAAACCTGGCCGGATATTAAATTTAAAAGACCTCCATTACCAGGGTTTTAACCATGTTAAAGCGAGCCCTGTGCATCGGTAAGGATATTGTTGGTAGATACAAAAATTTTAATGGAAGCATTGATGACAGCTGTAAAAGGCGTGTTGCCATTGTTACAAAACTGTTAGAGGAACAGCAGCTATTAAAAGAAGCGCTATCTATTCTTGAAAGTGGATAGTATAGTGGCAATAGCTGAATGAATTGATAGTGTAGGCACTCAACTTAAAAATGCTGGCTATCCCCGGCTATTACGGCCATAATGAAAAAGGAAATGACGTGAAGAAAACGATAAGTGATTAATTTTTATCAGTTGATATGGATGAAGCACCGTGCTAAGCAATAGCACTATAAAGCCCACATTTCTAATGCTTAGCTTGGCTGTAAATGCCTGCTTGAGAAAAAGGATTATGGGAAATACCGGCAGCACAATTTGGGGTAGTAGTAATTAATAGGAGTTAAACTGCCTTATAAAATATCCTGTAGTGAACGATGTACCTGCACAAATACTCCCGCTTTTTAAATGCGATAAGAAGTTTTTCGCGCCCATTATTTTTTTCTGATAGCACTAAACACTAAATCTTCTAAAAAAGAGACCACATTGGATTCCTTTTTAGTTTTACCGAAATCTGTTAATGAAGGAAGGTTGTACATAAAAAAGATTTGGAATTGCGCCATTTCAATGATGGTGCTTGCCAGCGATCGCGGATATTTATACTTGGGGTTATAGACTAAAATGATATTGGCAATTACAGCACAAAGATCTTTAAAAGGTTTAAAAAAAAGCTCCTTGTTATCTTCCGTTACGTTTTTAGTTAAATATGTTTTTGAGGCCTCGGCTATAATTATCTGGTGCAGGATACTTTCATCTACATACAATGTTTTATTATCATCCTCCACCGTTTTGGCCAGCAAAGAAATTACCTTTTTTAATTTTATTCCGGGGTCGTTTATATTGTTGGTTTCAAATAATACCCGGTATTGCACCCAATTCCAGTACCAACAGGTAATATAAATAAGCAGGCGGTGTTTGTTATCAAAGTAGCGGTAAACACCCGCTTCTGTGGTGCCAATGTATTCTGCCAGTTTTCTAAAAGTAAACGATTCAAATCCGATTTCATGAATGAGTTGTATGCCATGCTGAACAATTTTTTTACCGAGTTCGGTTTGCTCCGGATCACGGAGATAAAGTTTTTCATTCATTTTTATCTGTAACTGAACTTCCATAATTTAATTTACTGATTTTTTTAGAATAATAAAGATAGAACGTTTAGTGTTGTTTTAAGAAAAAAAGTAGCTTAACAATTATTTATGATAGTAAAGCTATTATTGTAAAATATGCTACTATCTTTACAATGTTAAAATCGAAGGCTGTCACAGATGGCAAATGCGGCATTAAAAATTCACAAGGGCATCAACTTATTAAAAACAAATTAATTATGAAAAAGAACTACAAAATAAAATTGAAAAAGGCTTACCAGGTTGATAGTCCCAAGAGTAGAATACTATTTAAAGCAGATACTTTCTCCAGGCTATGCCTGGCAGCCTTATTTGTGATGATTGCCGTAGCAGTGTTTTCAATATCAGGTTGTGCGGTTATCAGGCCGGGAGAAGTAGGTGTAAAACAAAAACTGGGTAAACTATCAGACGATATAGTAGCCCAGGGAACGGTACTGTATAATCCTTTTATCAGTAAGGTGGTAAAAACATCCATCCAAACCAATAACCTGGAGTTATCGCTCAACCTCCCCAGCAAAGAGGGGTTAAGTATTAACTCTCAAATCTCCATATTATACAGGTTAGACCAGGCGAAAGTGCCAAATGTAATCAGAACATTGGGATTAAACTATCAATCAATCATTGCAAATGTTTTCAGGTCTGCGTCTGCTGATGTATGTTCAAAATTCTTTGCCAAGGATATGCATTCTGGAATGAGGTCGAATATTGAACTATCAATTAAAGATAAAATGGGTGAAACATTAAATTCACAGGGGATAGTGATTGAATCTGTTTTAATGAAAAGTATTCAATTACCCGAGGGGTTGTCAAGTTCTATAGAACGAAAGCTGCAGGCGGAGCAAGATGCAATGCGGATGGAATTTGTGTTGCAGGAGCAAAGGCTGGAGGTAGAAAGAATCATCATCGAAGCCAGGGGAACCAGGGATGCGCAAAAAATAATAGCGGAAGGCCTGACACCTGAAATAATTAAAATCAGGAGTATAGAAGCCTTTAACCAGTTATCAAAGTCGCCGAATGCAAAAATAATAATCACAGACGGGAAAGCGCCGATGCTAATTGGCCAGTAATAAAACGCAATATGCAACCATATTTTTTACAATAACATGATTAAAAATACTTGCAATGAAAACAATAATAGTAACTGCACTTATATTTTCAACCTTACTTTTCGTTAGTACTGGTTGTGATGCACAGGCTTATCAACCTGCAACATTCTCTGGCAGTGTTGGGGCAGAGATGCTCTTTACCGAATCCAAACTTTCAGCCACTAATAAAACCGGCGGCGGCATCACGTTAAAGGGCGAATATGTTTTTGGCGGGCATGCCAGTGCCACAATTAGCAGCGGTTATTATTTTATGCCAGGGAAGGATGTATTGAATATAAAAACGGATCCTATTTCAGCCATACCAATAAAAGCAGGTGTACGCTATTACCTTGGTAATTTTTATGGCGCTGGTGAGGCTGGAGTGATCGTTTTTATGGGGGACAACAGTAATACCGGCTTTTCCTATTCGCTGGGTTTGGGAGATAAATTAAAATTGGGCAAGAATGTTTTTGATATTAGCCTGCGGCACGAGGGCTGGTCAACTGCTGATGATTCAAGGGGGATTATTGCCTTAAGGGTTGCCTACGAATTTGCAATAAACCAGCAACAACAATCACGAATGCCGGTATTATAATTTTGAACTTTTATACTTCGTTCGAATAAGCTTTGCAGTTAAATAATCAGAACAGGTTCATACTAGTTTTTAGATGGCTAAAGTACAATGGCATTGAATAAATGGACTACAGTGTTGATTATTTGCCTGCAAAATAAAAGATAACCAAACGTACCACACACCACCACGGGCAAGCCAAACACCGTTATAAGAAGTAGGCATCATTTATAATAAAAGAATAAAAAATGAACAAAAGGAATTTGATATTAGCAACGCTCACAGTAGGTTTATGGGCAACCTCTTGTAACCAGGCTACAGAAAAAGCAAAGGAAGAAGCACAAAAAGTGGTTACGCAAACCAGCGAAAAAGTACAAAAGACAATTGACGACCTGGGTTTAGTCTATGTTGAAGAAGGAGCACAAGATGTTATTACTTACGATGAAGTGAACGCTGCACAACAGGCTTGGTGCGATGCTTTGGTGAAAATTGGAAAACTGAAAGAAGAAGGAGGAGATTACAGAGCTTATGCCCAACAAGTACTTTCAGAAGCATATAATTATGACAAAGGAAAGGTGTTTTTTAAACCTACATTGGCTTATGGCGACCAAACATTTAGAAATGATAAAAAAGGTGCCTTGGCCTACTTTATCGGAGGCGACCCTGCTTATTTAAACGACAAAGGTTTTGCACTGGCTCCTTGGGTAAAGGCAAGGTATGACAATGCACACAATATTTTTTCCGGACTTGATCCAGTCCACGGTGGGTGGTGGATTTTCAAGAAACTCGTAATAAGCCTCGTCAAAAACAACCA
>JBBQOJ010000225.1:0-5703 GCA_038330815.1 Chitinophagales bacterium
AATTACCGCCTCGTATGCGTACCGTAATGCCTGAACCCGGCGCACCTGAGCCCTGCCTGATTTGAATACCGGGCGCCCTGCCGCTTAATGACTGTAGTACATTTGCATTTGGAAAAGCATTAATCTCTTTTGCCTTCACCTGCGATACCGAACCGGTAAGATCACTTTTTCTTACAGTGCCATAACCAATTACTACCACATCGTCTGCCAGCATTGCTGTTCGATTTAAGGTAATGTTTAAAGTGGTAGTTGCTGCTGAAACAGGTATTTCTCTTGATTCAAATCCTACAAAAGAAATGAGCAGTATCCCGCCATTATCCGGTACCTGGATGGTAAAATTTCCATTCCCATCTGTAGAAGTACCCGTGCTTGCTCCTTTTAGATTTACGGATGCTCCAGGTAATGGTTCACCATTTTCATTAGATACTTTTCCGGTAATATTTATTGGAGGAGAAAGTGGAGAAAAGTCTTCGGCATTGGCATTGATGCCGAATAGAAGCATTAAAAATGTAACTATGCTCATCTTCAACCACAAGTTACATACACTTTTCTTTTTTAAATTGAAGATTGGCGGGCAAGCAATAAACTTCATACATTTAATTTGTTAGGTTACACAATAGCAATTTCTAAAATGTTTAGAACAGGAACCTGGATTTTATAAAGAATTTTTATTGACATCATTAAGGAGATTCTTCAATATAACAATGTGAACGAGTGCAAATATACGCTTAGGAACATTTTTCATTATCCTGTACTATCATGCCAATAACTAAAAGCTTTACCTCTATATCCATCATTGCTATTTAAATAAGGCCATAGATGCTTTATAACCAATTGCCTGCGATGTTTATTATAGCATAAAAGAAAATATTTTATCTCACTATTAATTTATCCCCTTTGGGGAATTCCATACCGGAATCTCAAATGATAATTTAATCTTATTTATAACAATATAATTACAGTATTTTATACCCATTGGAGCAAGCGTCCACTTGTGCAATATGCACTTAGGCATTTGGACAGCTTGCTATAAATTTAACCTTTACCAAAAAAAAATTATGATGCGTAAACTTATGATGGAGTAAATAAGGAATTGCATTCATTAATAAACAAGGTTTGGCACAAGCGGACGCCTGCGCCAATTGAAGGAGGCGTTTTTTTTACGCCTATTATAAATGCTATAAACATTCGACCCTTTCCGGTTCTCCTTAATCCATCCATTCAAACAAATATTCATCATAGTGTTCGCATAAAAATCCCGAAGGGATTACATGTTTATAGAAAATGTATGGTTTCGGTATGTTCGACCCCGAAGGGGTCGTATTTCTTACATCAATTTTAATTGCTATAAACATTTGACCCTTTCAGGGTCTCCATAATCAATCCTTTGGCGCAAGCGTCCGCTTGTGCAATATGCACTTAGGCATTTGGATAGCTTGCTATGAATTTAACCTTTACCAAAAAAAAATTATGATTTGATAAATTCATGATGGAGCAAAAAACAAGGTTTGACACAAGCGGAAGCCTGCGCCAATTGAAGGAGGCGTTTTTTTTACGCCTATTATAAATGCTATAAACATTCGACCTTTTCCGGTTCTCCTTAATCCATCCATTCAAACAAATATTCATCATTGTGTTCGATTATAATCCCGAAGGGATTACATGTTTATAGAAAATGTATGGTTTCGGTATGTTCGACCGCGAAGGGGTCGTATTTCTAACGTCAATTTTCACTGCTATAAACATTTGACCCTTTCAGTGTCTCCAAAATCAATCCATTGGCGCAAGCCGACGCTTGCGTCAATGGAGTCTTGAAATCGTTAGGTTATAATTTGAGGAGTCTGCGTAAAAACTATACAACAAGGATCGGCCATATTTAACGTTGGCTAATATTGATGATCCATTTGCAACTCTATCCTACCGTGGTAGGTTTGTTGACGCGCAGGTTTTCACCAACGTATTTTTCGGGTGATTGAACGATATCGGCAACCAGGGTGGCCAAACTTTTTTGCGAGATCACGGACCCCCTTTCCGGTTCCCCTTTGCGGGTGAATTCATAGTCCACTTCCACCGCATTGGTGAACCAGGTTGGCCGCAAAATGGTGTAGGCAAGTGCGGATGCTTCAATAAAATCGGCAGCTTTTCTACAGGGTGCCAGTAGGGGTTTTAGCGGGATGTCATAAATGCCGGCAGAGCAAATAAAGATGAGTTGCTTCACACTTTCACTTTGCATTGCTTTAATGATGTTTTTCGCCATAGCCTCCAGGTTGCCGGAAAGATTGGCATACACCATATCCTTGCCCGTTGATGGCTGCCTTCAGTTGATCATATTTCAGCACATCGCCCTCAATTACCCGGCAGTTTAATAAATTGGTATTGGTGAGGCGGTCCATATCTCGCAGAAAAAGCGTTAGCTTTATTTCCGTCTTATCCACCAATATATCAATCACATGTTTGGCTATATCGCCACTGGCACCCAGTATAATCAGGTTTTCCATAGCTCGATATTTCCATGGTACATGCTGTTGGCTGCAGGGGGTTATTCGCTTTTCAATGAAGCCATATCAATTACAAACCGGTAACGGACATCACTTTTTAACATACGCTCGTACGTATCATTGATATCCTGCATACCAATCAGTTCAATGGTGGATACGATATTATGCTCGCCACAGAAATCAAGCATCTCCTGCGTTTCAGCAATGCCGCCGATAAGGGATCCTGCCACCGCCTTTCTTCCAAGAATCATAGGTACGGTATTTAAAATGGGTTCCAACCCGCCCAGGTAACCCACCACCACCAGGGTGCCGTTGATGTTGAGTGTATCGACATAAGGATTTAAATCGTGTATATAAGGTACTGTATCAATGATTAAATCAAAAGCGCCGCGTGCCGACGCCATCTGTTCTGCATCGGTGGAAATAATAACGGCATCGGCGCCTAACGCTTTCGCATCTTTTTCCTTGCCGGGTGATCGGGAAAACAGGGTAACGTTCGCCCCTAAACCCTTCGCCAGTTTGATGGCCATATGCCCGAGTCCGCCCAGGCCAACAACGGCCACCTTACTGTCTTTACCTACCTTCCAATGGCGAAGGGGCGACCAGGTGGTAATGCCGGCACAAAGCAGTGGTGCCGTTGCGGCAAGATCGAGGTTGGAAGGCACTTTTAATACGAAATGCTCATCTACTACAATTTTTTCGGAATAGCCCCCAAACGTTTGATTGCCCAGGTGTTTGTCTTTACCATTGTAGGTGCCTACCCACCCGTTTAAACAATATTGCTCCAGGTCTTGCTTGCAACTATTACACACTTTACAGGAATCCACCAAACAACCCACGGCTGCATGATCACCTACTTTTAATTTGGTAACCGCACTGCCAACACTAGTCACTTTCCCCACTATTTCATGCCCGGGAACAGCCGGGTAAATAGTACCTCCCCAATCATTGCGGGCGGTGTGCAAATCAGAATGGCAAACGCCACAAAACAAAATGTCTATTTCAATATCCGTGGCAGTAACAGCCCTGCGCTGTATTGTCATTTCAGCCAATGTTGCATCGGCTGCGGGGGTTCCAAAGGCTTTTACGTTGGTAGTGGTACTTTCCATGTGTAGTATTGTTTTTAACTGGTGATAATAGAAGGGGCAGGCTTTACAGAGTATCACTGCAGTTACCCGTTATCCGAAACAGCATCAAGATAATTAATATTCTTTTAAGTTGAGTTAACTAAGTTGACAAACACCCAAATTTATAGGATGTTATTATTGCCTTCTTTGTAGCACCAAAAATGGTGAACCGGTTTACTGCCAACCACCACACTGGCAACTGATAAAAGCCACCGTAAGTAACAGTAAAATAACACTGTTTTATGATTGCATATAACCGGGGCCAACCCACCAGGCAGTGGCTGCTGCTACCTGCACTGACGTACAAGTGAGTGACACAACGATGTTCAATTAAAAGTTTACCGCTGGTAACCAAAGAATCATCCTGGGGTACAGTTGCTTATTTTATCTCCGAAATAAACTTCAATAAGAAAGCCTTCTCCTGCATCTTTCCGGTAACGAATGGAAGAATTCAGAAGAAAGCTTTCTAAAAATATTCTTATATGTTGTTAAAGAAGGGATGATGTATTTCCCTCTATCATCGAACGCATTAATTAAATGAGCGTTCTCAACAAATCTTTTACGCTTTTATTTTTTCTTATGCCAGGGCGCACAGGTTAATACTAAGGAAGCATACACTTGCTCCAAATTATCGGAAGGCGCATTGCCGAGTAGTTGGTTGTCGCTGCTTCTCCAGGTACGGCCTTTAAAACTACCGGCATACCCTGCCTGCAAGCCAATTGAATTACCTGGATTTTTAGGAGAGCGGAGCGCCAGTCCTACACCAAGCCGGTACGTTACAAATTGGTTGGTTAATTTTAATGCCTGGATATTATTTTGAACGGTAGGTGATTCAAGCACATCGTCGAAAGGAACACCAGAATTATCTTTGTAAAAAATCGCCTGGTATCCTTGTAAGCCAAGACCTACCATGGGATACAGCAGTACGCTTTCCTTCTTTATCACATCATAACCGATGTCGAAATTAACACCCGCAGAACGGATAGCGCTGCTCTTTTTATCACGATCACCGCTCAAACTGCTGGCCAGGGTTAGTCCACCCCCAGACACAACACGTTTGTATTCTTTTAACCAGCCCAAGCCAATAGTAGCGGTATAATTCCTCAGTTGCTCATACTGCGAAAAGTTGGCCACCCGACCATTAAGGCCGTCAAATTTTTGAAAACTAACACCAAGGCTTCGGGTAATGGTTGGCATTGTCATAGATGATTTGTGAAATTGCGCATGGGAGGCAAGGGTCATTCCCACCAGTAATGCAATCAATAAGTATTTCATAATTTTTAATTTTATTATAATACTACAAAACAAGTGCCCAAAATGTTTAACCTTTATTAAAGGGGTATTCCACAGAAAATCACTTCATCCCCCATCTTCCTGTAACTGCGGCTGCAGTTATACTCCCTTAATGGGGAACAATTTCGGCAACTGGCCTATATCAATGCGCCAAATGGAAACATCACCCTCTTTCATGATCAATTACCTTAATACTTAAAACGGATGTATGATTTACGCAGGGGGGTAAAAAGCTGTTCCGGTAAAATAAGCCTTACCTAAAATAAAACCAATAGGGGATGTTTTGGGCCGACCATAATACCGGTCATCTATTTCAACTGGCAACGGGGTTGCAGTGAGCGTTGCCATGTGTTGGACAAACAGCACCAACAGTTATTATGTGCCCACACCAACGAAGGCTAACCTTGCTGATTTTATCGCCTTTGCTGCAAAGCCGAAATCGGTTTTGTAAAATACCTTCTCAAAGATATATGTGCTGCCTAATAGAGTTCGTGTATAAAGGAGAAGGTGCGACGGGTATCACTCAATTGACAGGCTGCCAATGCAACCAGGGTGGCTATAATATACTTCGTAAAAACGCCATTGTTCATTCATCAAGAAGAGGGTGCAAGGCGTTTAATAATATCTACCGTTCCGTTAATGGCACCTGCTGAAAAGTATACTTCCTGTAAAAATAAATGGCCGACACGATGGTTCCTATAACGCCGATTACCGAGAGCCCGATTACCCCGTTGGAGTAAAAACTGGTCCAGCTCAATTGTACGCGGAACACACTCTTACTAAGC
>JBBQOJ010000226.1:0-5684 GCA_038330815.1 Chitinophagales bacterium
AGGAATGACCTGTACCAATTGCGCACTCACCATCAACCAATATCTTAAAAAACAAGGATTATCCGACATCAAAGTAAACTTCATCGGTAATGAAGTAACCTTTAACCTTGCTACCGGTAAAACCAAAGAAAACCTGGCGAAGGGTATTGAAGACCTGGGCTTTCATGTTGTAAATGAAACCCTTCCCGGTGATAACAAAAAGCCACGGAAGATTTTCAACAATCATTTGCAACGTTTTTTATTTTGCCTTCCGTTTACGGCGGTGTTAATGTTGCACATGCTGCCCTGGCATATTCATTTTTTAATGAACCCCTGGATACAGCTGGGTATATGCCTGCCGGTATTTTTGGTAGGCATGGGCTACTTTGGTAAAAGCGCCATTAAAAGTTTGCGAAGGGGCATACCCAATATGAATGTATTGATTGCCCTTGGCGCAGTAGCGGCCTTTGTATATAGTTTGATTGGCACGATTGGTAACCTGGGGATGGACTATGTTTTTTACGAAACAACCGCTACCATTATTACCCTGGTATTTTTGGGGGAATGGATAGAACATAAATCGGTTGCCGCTACACAAAAGGAATTAAATAACCTGGCCCGCAGCCAACAGGTGATGGCCAACATGATTGCCTTTGACGATGAGCACAAGGAATTAATTTTTCCTGTTGAAAACACCAGCCTGCACGTGGGCGACCTGGTATTGATTAAAACGGGAGAGCAGGTGCCCATGGATTGTAAAATTTTATGGGGCGAGGCCTATATCAACGAATCGTTGTTAACCGGGGAAAGCAATCCCGTGCTCAAACAAAAAAAAGACACCCTCATTGGCGGTAGCCTGGTAACGGATGGCACTTTAAAAGCGCAGGTTACCGCCATTGGTAAGGATACCGTGCTTAGCAATATATTAACCCTGGTAAAACAGGCACAGGGTGAAAAACCACCGGTTCAACAACTCGCCGATCGTATCAGTGCCGTGTTTGTGCCGGCAGTAATCGGCATTTCCCTGATTACGTTTGGACTGAATTACTGGGTTTTTAATCAAACGCCCGCTGCCGCATTAATGCGTAGCATTGCTGTGCTGGTAATCAGCTGCCCCTGCGCGATGGGGCTTGCCACCCCGGCTGCCATTGCGGTGGGTTTGGGACGGGCTGCTAAAAACGGTATCCTCTTTCGTAATGCCAAAAGCCTGGAACTGTTTAAAAATATCAGGACCGTGATCTTTGATAAAACAGGCACGCTTACGCTAGGGCAGTTTACAGTAACCGGATTTGATAGCGGCAATATGGCGCCGGAGGAATTTCAGCGCATCGTTTACTCCATGGAAAAGTATTCGAACCATCCCATTGCCAAAGCCATCACCAGCGCCTGGAAAGTGAAAAATCCTATCGGCTGGAAAAAAGTAGAAGAGTTAAAAGGCATTGGCCTGTCAGCCGAAGCAATGGATGGAACTATGTACCTGCTTGGTTCAAATAAAATCAATAGCAATACCACCACCGAAAATAGCCACAACGCCTACCTGCTAAAAAACAATGTTGCGGTTGGCTGGCTGGACGTAACCGATGAAATAAGACCGGAGGCAGCGGAGGTTATAGCCTACCTGCATTCAAAGAACATTACCACCATGGTGTTGAGTGGCGACAACCTGGAGCGGACCAATGCGGTAGCTTCAAGGCTGGGTATCAAAGTGGTTCATGCAGAAAAATCACCGGAGGAAAAACTCGCTATCGTGGAGGCAGTAAACAAGCTGACGCCGGCGGCAATGGTGGGAGACGGCATCAATGATGCGCCGGCACTGGCCAAAGCTACCATCGGCATTTCCATGAGCGATGCTACTCAATTGGCGATGCAAAGTGCACAGGTAGTATTAATGAATAACGGGATACAAAAACTACCACTGGCCCTTGGACTTGGTAAACATACCTTTATTACAATAAAGGAAAACCTATTTTGGGCCTTCATTTACAACGTGGTGGCTATTCCGGTAGCAGCCATTGGCTTATTAACACCGGGCGTAGCGGCACTGGCCATGGGTTTTAGCGATGTGGTGTTAGCCGCCAATTCCATCCGGCTGAAATTTAAAAACGTGCGGTAACTAACACCCTTGCTTACAGGTACGCCAACCGGTAATAGACCGCTAATCGTTAACGCCGGTGACAAAACTTCATTCACGAAAAAGCTGGAGGAAAAACACTACCTGTTTTCCAGGTGTAATACCTTTTCACAAATTAATTGCACCCCGTACCCAACTCCGCGGGTGCTTGTTTAACTTTATCTCTTTTAAACCATGCAGGATATCCGCCAAATATTAAAGGAAAACTGGGGCTACAGCGAATTCCGGCCATTGCAGGCAGAAATTATTAACAGCGTATTGGAAGGCAATGATACCCTGGCCCTATTACCCACCGGGGGGGGTAAGTCCATTTGCTACCAGGTACCTGCACTGGCAAGTGAGGGCATTTGCCTGGTGATCAGTCCGTTAATTGCCCTAATGAAAGACCAGGTGGAAGGGTTAAAAAGAAAAGGGATACTGGCGCTGTCTGTTTATTCCGGCATGAGTTTCATTGAAGTGAAGAAAACGCTGCAGAATGCCGCATACGGCAACTATAAGTTCTTATACCTTTCACCTGAACGCCTTGAAACCAGTCTCTTCCTTGATTTTTTACCTGATATGAAGGTAAGCCTCATTGCAGTAGATGAAGCCCATTGTATATCGCAATGGGGGTACGACTTCAGGCCACCCTACCTTCGTATTGCCGCTTTACGGGAATTGCTGCCGGGAGTACCCGTGCTGGCCCTCACCGCCTCTGCCACCCTTTCGGTGCAGGGCGACCTATGCCAGCATTTAGGATTTGGTGCCGGGCAGCAACGCTTTCAACAATCTTTTGAACGGCCCAATCTTTCTTATAGCGTATTTAACGTGGTGTCCAAACAAAACAAGGTACTGGAAGTGCTGAATAATGTAAAGGGCAGTGCGATTGTATATTGTAAAAGCCGTAAACATACCCGGGAAATTGCGGAACTATTAAAACTCAATAAGATCAATGCAGCTTATTACCATGCGGGGCTAACCAATGAAGAAAGAAACAGCCGTCAGGAAAACTGGATCAATAATGTTACCCGGGTAATTGCCTGTACCAATGCTTTCGGGATGGGAATCGACAAACCGGATGTAAGGGTGGTAATTCATTATGGGGTGCCTGACTGCGTCGAAAATTACTACCAGGAAGCCGGTAGGGCCGGTAGGGATGGCAAAAGGGCATATGCGGTATTATTATACAATGACCGGGAAATTACGGACATGCAATTGCAAAGCAATGTTCGTTATCCTGATAAGGAAGAAATAAAAAAAGTGTATATCGCGGCAATGAATCACCTGCAGGTGGCAGCTGGAACAGGGGAAGGCAATAGTTATGATTTTGACCTGGCATCATTTGCCAAAGCATTTAAACTAGACTTGCTTACTACTACTTATGCGATAAAGACACTGGAGCAGGAAGCGCTGGTGCAATTTAGTGACAGTTTTTTTACACCTCCTACCCTGGTTTTTACCACCGAACGACAACAATTGGAGACATTTGAACAGCAGTTTCCACAATTTGAACCACTGGTAAAAGGTTTGTTGAGAAGCTACGAAGGCATTTTTGATTACCCGGCTTTCATTAACGAACTTGAACTGTCACGCTTTTTACGCACCGATCTTAATGCAGTAAAGCAGGGGCTGATGCAACTTCAGCAATATGGCATCGTTGAATACCTGGCAAGGAAGGAAAAACCCCAGCTTACCCTTTTATTAAACAGGATGTATGCCGACAGTTTTGTAATTAATCTAACCAGTTACCTGTTAAGAAAACAATATTTCGAAAAAAGAATTGCAGCCATGATCGACTTTATATTAAACATCAGGGATTGCAGAAGCCAGAAAATCGGCGCCTATTTTAATGATCCGGCTGTTAGGCCCTGTGGTGTTTGTGACAACTGCATCAATAAAAAGCAAGGAAAACTGGACGGCCCGGAGTTTGAAGAAATAAGGAAATACCTGTTGGCACTGCTGGCTCAACAAAGCATGGGCATTCGCGAACTTTTTGCTTCCCCCAGGCAATACCATAAAGATAAACTTTGGAAGGTGATAGATTTTTTACAGGGGGAAAACAAATTGTTGATAAGCAAAGAGGGGATAATATCGATACAGGCTTAGGTGAATTAATAGATATAACCATGAAAAACTGTAGGGATTTCAGCAAGCATTTCTCGTACGGTACAGGTTCATGTAAGCTTAAAATAAAAAAAGGGACCAAGATAGAAATCTAGTCCCGCTTTAAAATCCAATATCCTATGAAAAACCGAAACGAAGATAAAAGGTTATTTTTTAAAATACAAGTTTTTACTAAAGTATTTCCACCTTTTTCCTACCAAATAAGTGTACTAATTACAATTATAAAGTAGATAATTAATTGATTACAAGTTATTTGTACACCATTTTGGAAACCAGTTTCCGATGAAGAGGTAGGTTAACAATTGTTTTTGATTACCTCTATTTTAGTAAAATATCGGGTAGGGATTAATAGCCGAAGGCGGCTTTTATATGGCTGTTACCGGCATAATATAGCTCATATAGTTATCGATCAGCAACAAGATCAATGAGTTAAAACCAACTGGTCGATTTTTTCCTGCTTCTCCCTCCAAGTCCTAATGCACCGAGCAGGGAGCGGACGATGGTGGTACCTGCGGTTCGCATCATACTTTTAACAACGGTATTGTTGGCCATTTTTTCAAACGTGGATGGAGCTTCCTTCACCGGATTCTTAGGGGCTTTCGTTACTTCCGAAGCTGCCGAAATTTCAGCAGCTTCCTCCAGTTTTGCGGTGAGTATTTCATAGGCACTCATTGCGTCAATCTGTTGATTATATTTAGCAGTAAGTTTTGATTTAGCAATCACCTGTTCAATCTCTCCATCGGTTAATATATCCATCCTGCTGCGGGGGGTGCACAACATCACGTGGGCCAGTGGGGTAGGTATCCCCTTCTCATTTAGCATAGTTACCAGCGCTTCCCCTATCCCAAGTGATGTTATCAGGTCCTCCGTAGTATAGTATGCAGTTTCAGGATAATTTTCCGCTGTTTGCCTGATCACCTTTCTATCGGCTGCAGTGAAGGCTCTTAAAGCATGTTGCAACTTTAATCCCAGCTGGCTCAATACCGGTGCCGGTATGTCCATTGGGTTTTGTGTACAAAAGAAAATACCGATCCCTTTCGACCGGATGAGTTTGATGACTGTTTCAATTTGCTGTAACAGTGCAGGGCTGGCTTCCTGGAAAATAAGGTGCGCTTCGTCGATAAACATTACCAGTTTAGGTTTGTCAAGGTCGCCCTCCTCGGGGCAACTGGCATACAATTCTGCCATCAGCTGCAGCATAAAGGTGGAGAACAACTTTGGCCGGTCCTGCAAATCGGTTACCCTCAACACATTGATAATGCCACGCCCCTGCTCATCAATCCGCATCAGGTCATCCACTTCAAAGCTTTTCTCCCCAAAAAAAATATCCGCACCCTGCTGTTGTAATTCGATTACCTTACGAAGGATGGTACCGGTACTGGTGGTTGAAATTTTGCCATAGATTTTTTCCAGGTCGGCCTTGCCTTCGTTGCCAATATATTGTAATACTTTAATAAAATCCTTTAGGTCG
>JBBQOJ010000227.1:0-5678 GCA_038330815.1 Chitinophagales bacterium
GTTGAGCTGCTGGAGCATGACGAGCTGTTAAACAACGTAGCTTTCAGGGTAAAGGACGATACCTACAGTACTTATTATAAGGTTACTATTCAAAAGTATGCAGATCCACAACAGCTCTCCCTTCGTTGTGGTTGCCCCTACAACCTGGGCGATATCTGCCGGCACGAAGCTGCGGCACTTTTCCAGCTACAGGACCTGGTAGATAAAAACATGTTGGGCAACAGCCATGCTGCTTACAACCAGCGGCATACCGTAGCCAAGATGAAACACATTGACCTTAAGACGATCAGGTTACTTTCTTCCCCCGAAATGTATGAAGCTGCTGAAAATTGGCTTGAGTCCAACAAAGGTGTGATACAGGTAGCCGCAAATGAAAGGGTAGAGGCCGGTTTGAAAGTAAACGGGGAAACATACCAGGTTGTTATTCAAAAAAATGATGAACGAAATTTCGACACATCCTGTCAGTGCGATGAATCGGCGTATCCTTTGTGCGTTCATAAAACCGCCCTTTTTCTGCAACTTTTCCGCCAGTACGGCCCTTACTATTATGACACCATCCGCAACTGGGACAAGGAAAAAAATAAGTTGCTACAGATTTACGGTTATGTCCTGGAAGATGACCTCACCGGGAAATTTGAATTTATCTATAAAGAAGGGAAGCCGTTTTTAAAAGTGCTGGACACTTCTATAAAAAGGGTGTCCCAGGTGGTACCAGCGCCAAGGCCCTCGTACATGCAGGATACCCGGCAGGTAGAGGAGCCCGAAACAACCATTACAGAAGCAGCCGCGAAAAGGCTGGGGGTGGTCATTAACTTTAATGCCACCACCTATCCTCATTTTATAGTAGATGCCATACAGGGTGATACCAACGATACCAATACCAAACTGGTGGGCAAAGCAGAAAAGCTTGATCTTACCAAATATGTAAACACGGAATTGTTTAGCGAGGATGATAAGATGCTGTTGCAACAGATCAGGAAATTACAGCCTTCCGAAGTAAATAAATACCTCAACCGTAATTCACCTTTTAGCGGCATCTGGGAAAATATAATACAAACCGATGGGGATGAATTACCCGAAGAAACCAAAGTGTTGATTACCGAATACCTGCAGCCCAAACTTAAAAAACTATTTGAAGAGCAGGCCGCCAATCCCTTTATTTATTACCTGGAAGAGAAAAAGCAATTTAAAACTGAGCACCTGGCGGAGGTATCCCTAAGTGAAAAGTTTATTGCACCTCAATTTAAAATCGTTGCACAGGGCGATCATTTTGAATTGCAATGCCGTTTCAATATCAATGGAGCATCGCAGCCCGTTACAGACAACGAATGCAGCAACAGCATCCTGTTTTTATATAACCATACCTTTTACCTCTGGCAAAAACCGGAAGATGTACTACAAGCGGAAAAATTTATTAAAAACGGCAATATAAAGCTCACCAGGGAAAACTGGGCCCAGCAAATGCAAAAGCTGATAATGCCCCTTACCCGCGAATACCAGGTAGAGTTTGACAAATCACTGATCCGGGAGATAAAAAGCGGTGAGCCGGATGTTAAACTGATGTTGCAGGAAAAGGGGGACTACCTCGTTTTTCAGCCGATTTTTAGTTATAAAGGTTTTGAAACCAAGGTCGCCGATAAGGATACCATCACCATTCCGGATGGGGATAAAATATTAATTGTGCACAGGAACAAAGAGGCAGAGCAACGCTTCCTGGATAAGTTGAGTGCCCTTCATTCACAATTTATAAAACCGCAGGAAGGCAATACCCTGATTTTAAAAGGTCCGGATGTGTTGAAAAACAACTGGTTCTTTCTTTTTGTGGATGCTATGAAGGATGCAAAAGTACCCGTGTTTGGTTTTGAGGCACTTCGGAATTTCCGATTCAATACCGCCAGGCCATCTACCCATATTCATGTAAGCAGCGGGCTCGATTGGTTTGATGCAAAGGTGGAAATAGATTTTGAAGGGCAGCGGGTAGGCATTAACGACATTAAAAAGGCACTGGCTTCCAAGCAATCTTTTGTACAACTGGGTGATGGCACCCTGGGGATACTTCCCGATGAATGGTTGAAGCGCTATTCACTCCTGTTTAAGGTAGGCGACGGCAAAAATGATAAATTACGCTTGTCTAAATACCACATGAGTGTTATTGACGAGTTATACGAAAACAGGGATGCTTCAGAAATGAGCTTTGCCCTTGATGAAAAATTTGAACGGCTGCGCGAATTCAAAACCATCCCGGAAGTGATTCCCCCCGACCACCTGCTCGCGATATTGAGGCCCTATCAAACGGCAGGTTACCAATGGCTTAATTATTTAAACGAGGTAGGTTGGGGCGGAATTTTGGCAGACGACATGGGGTTAGGTAAAACCATCCAGGCGTTAACCATGTTGCAATCCTACAAAACACAGGAAGGCCACCTGCAGGCAATCGTGGTTTGTCCAACTACCCTGATTTATAACTGGGAAAACGAAATCAAGAAATTTACACCGGAACTAACTTACCGTATCCACCACGGCAGCCTGCGTACCCGTGATATCGTTGAAATGCAGAAAGCCAATATTATCATCACTACCTATGGTACCCTCAGGAGCGATATCCAGGTATTGTTAAAGATATTATTTGATTACGTAGTGCTGGATGAAAGCCAGGCTATTAAAAACCCGGCCTCCAAAGTTACCCGTGCGGCCTGCCTGCTTACCGCAAAGAACCGCTTGTGTATGAGTGGTACCCCGTTGCAGAACAATACCTTTGATATTTTTGCCCAGATGAATTTCCTTAACCCGGGCTTGCTGGGAACCATGGATTTTTTCCGCAACGAGTTTGCCACACCCATCGATAAATTTGGCGAACCGGAACAAAAAGACCACCTGCGAAAATTATTGTATCCTTTTATCCTGCGGCGCACCAAGGAACAGGTAGCGAAAGATTTACCGGAAAAAACGGAAACGATCTTGTTTTGCGAAAT
Source organism: Chitinophagales bacterium (assembly GCA_038330815.1). Classification (GTDB taxonomy): domain Bacteria; phylum Bacteroidota; class Bacteroidia; order Chitinophagales; family Chitinophagaceae; genus Ferruginibacter. The sequence continues at coordinate 2,973 of JBBQOJ010000227.1, forward strand.
GGAAAAGGAACAACGAAAGATTTATGACGCTTACCGCAATACTTACCGCGATAAAATCATGGGCGTAATTGATGAACATGGCATCGACAAATCACAACTCACCATCTTACAGGGCCTGATGAAACTCCGGCAAATTTGCGATAGCCCGGCGATTTTAAATGAAGAAGACAAGTATCCGAATCATTCCATCAAACTAGACGAATTAACCAGGGAGATACAAGAGAATATCGGTGAGCACAAAGCCCTCATCTTTTCCCAGTTTTTGGGTATGCTGGCGCTGATTAAGGAAAAATTAAAGGAAGAAGGAGTTCCTTTTGAATATTTTGATGGTAGCACCAGTATTAATGACCGGCAAAAAGCCATCGAAAACTTTCAAAACAACGATGAATGCCGCGTGTTCCTGATTTCGTTGAAAGCAGGTGGCGTGGGTTTAAACCTTACGGCTGCAGACTACGTATACATTGTAGATCCCTGGTGGAACCCTGCCGTTGAACAACAGGCCATTGACAGGACGCACCGTATCGGGCAAACTAAAAATATATTTGCCTACAGGATGATATGTATTGACACGATAGAAGATAAAATTCTGCAATTGCAGGAACGTAAGCGCAAACTGGCAAGCGAACTGATTTCAGACGACGTTAACTTTGTGAAGGCTTTAAGCAAGGCAGATGTGGAATACCTGTTTAGCTAAAAGCGATAACGCCAGCCTATGAAGCAATGAAATCCTTCAAACGTTGAAATTCCTTTTTATCGGTTGAAACAAATAAGGCGCTGCAAACTTCATTGAAGAATTTAGTCAGGCCGGCCAATAGGGTGGTGTTAGGGTTTTTGGTATTCATAAATATTAAGATTTGAACATAAAGGTAAAAAATCATACTATTTTATTCAATAGTAGATTTGCTCCATTTTTATCATAGTATTTTCCGCAGAAAATGGCCCTATTACTGGTGCTGAACATCATTTAAGTTGGCCTACACTAATAAAAATTATTTGGTATTTTAACTTCCTATCCATCATTTAAACTCCTGCAGAACAAACAGGTTATTTTGATATACACCCCCCTACCAGCCCATCCATAGCATACCCGCCCCACAAATGAATATGGTCAGTCCGCCAATAGGATGAAGGTAACGTTCAAGCATTGCTGTTTTTAAAAATGAAATTCCGTAATACCCCATCAGTACCATTGCCAGCATAGTAACCAGCGTAACCAGGGTATACACCAATACCAGCAATACCATGCCCCACCAACTGCTTTGCGCTGCCGGAAAATACAACAACGGGATCATCGGTTCGCAGGGCCCCAGGATGAAAATAATAAACATCACCCAGGGAGTAATCTTGTAACGCTCCTGTTGAACGGTTGTGCCGTTATGCGTATGCTGAAACATAAACATATCACCGTTGGTTTCCAATTCAAAATGTTTGTGTGGGCGGTTGTGGCCAACCCGGTAAAATCCCCAGGCCGTGTAAAAAAGCCCAAACAATAACATGGCCCAGGCGGCGATCCCTCCCCTTACTCCTTCCAGCCAGCCAATTTTGGATAGGGAAAATCCCAATGCAGCACCACCCAGCCCGAGTAAAACAGAGCTGATTATATGTCCCGATCCGCAAATAACGGTCCACCCGATGGTTTTCCCCACCGACCAACCCCTCGACCTTGATAACGCAATAAAGGGCAGGTAATGATCCGGCCCCGTAAGGGTATGGAGGGCTGCGATAGACACGGCGGCAATTACCAATACTTGCATTTCAGGTGGCATCATCAAATATGTTTTATTAAGGAATTTTGGGGCAATAGTTGCGCCAGGCAGTTTAAACAATAATATAACTGTTCTGCCTTTTGACCTAGCAAACGGATAATTATTCCATTAACCGGCGCCAGCGTAACACCAAATTGAATACCGGCCTGGGTTTCCAGGAAGTTGACGAGCGTAGTGCTGATCAATTGAACAGCTGCTTCCGGATGCAGGTAGATTAGGGTGGCCTGGTGGGTATATCCTTCCATTTGCCCGATGGCTTGCAGGTCAATCTCACCGGGCGCTACCAGCAGGTTCTCCTTTATAACCAGTTTCCCGAGCAGGTAAATTTCTGTAAGTGAATGGTACTTTTTAAACTGAAATATTTCCCCGTTCAGTTTTCGCCCACAGGTAATAATTTCGCCAAATACAAGGCCACAGTTTTCGCCAACATACACCCGGTTCACCGATTTAAAAACGGCGTCGGTATGCGGTACCGTTGGGTGTGGCAGGTAACTTAAAAAGCTATTGGGCGCCATATGCACCTCCATTCGCTGAGAAGCCTGGTGCTTCATGGTAAAAATGCGTTGGTAAGATTGGGTGCACAACTCAACCGCAGATCCTTCCCCAAGAGTTACATTAATCCTGTATTCATCCCTATCCAAAATACCCGGCGACGAACTTACCAGCATCAGTCGCAGGGCATGTGCCTGCTTGTTCTCCGTTATATTGGCAACACGCAATGGCGTAGTAAAAAAGCTACTTTTTAATATGGTGATGTTATTTGTTGCCTGCGTAATTATGTTAAGCGCTGCAATCATCGATACAGCATTGGTTCTTCATTGTTTTCCAAAAGCGCATATTTCCTTATCCAACCAATTACACTATCCAATCCCTGCAGGGTCATTAGGTTGGTAAAAATAAACGGTTGTCCGTTTCTCATTTTACGGGCATCCCGCTCCAT
>JBBQOJ010000228.1:0-5670 GCA_038330815.1 Chitinophagales bacterium
CAGCCTGGTACCTAACGCGCCAAACGATATGTTTTGCGCCCTTGGAAAAAATGACCAGAAAATTTATGTTGTTCCCAGCCAGCAACTGGTGGTGATAAGAACAGGGGAAAGTGCCTTTGGCGTTGCCGCGGCATTTTCTCCCTTTGATGATTTGTTGTGGGGGAAAATTGACAGCTTAGGATACCATTGTCAATATACGTTCACCGGCAATGGCCTATGGAATGTAGCAGCCAACTGGGCCAACCAATTAATTCCCCCGCCGGTATTACACCGGAAAGCTTCTATTGTAATTGATCCCATTGCGGGCGGCGAATGTATTTTAAATGTGCCGCAAACCATCCAAACAGGCAGCAGCCTGGTCATTGCCAGCGGAAAAAAGTTGAGCATCAATGGTAACCTGCAAATAATAAATCAATAGCAGCCTGAACCGACCCTTTAATCTTCCTTCAACAGCGAATGGGCAAGGGAAGAGGCAGCTGATAGAATTAAACTAAAAATTAGGGCCCACCAAAAACCATCAATGCGGATACCATCCATTAAATAATCAGCCACCAGGATAATGATGGCATTAATAACAAAAAGAAACAAGCCCAGCGTGAGGAGACTAATGGGCAAGGTAAGTATTACCAGGATGGGTTTGATAAACGTGTTGAGTATCGCAAGTACAATAGCGAGAATTAGTGCATTTGTAAAGGCAGGTATGTGCACACCTGGCAACAGGCGCGACAATCCATAAGCAATGGCTGCGGTAATCAGTAAACGGATAATGAAATTCATATTTTTTGGTTAAGTGACTAATAAAAACGGCAGGGGAAGATAGGTTATTTACTATTTGTTTTACAAATTTTTCGCTGCAGTTGCTGACATCCTGCTGGCAATGGGCCTGGTGTAGGCTCCCAGGCGAAATCGGAGTAAGTTGATTCAGCGCTCAAAGTGCAGTGTTATTATGCTACCCCTTTTTTGTATTGGCCGCAAGAATGCGTAAAAAATTACCTCCCAAAATTTTCCGCACCGATTTTTTACTATACCCTCTTTCCCTTAAATGCTTTGTAATAACCGGGTAAGTGGTAACATCATCTAACTGTTGCGGCAGCGAACTCACCCCATCAAAATCACTGCCCAATCCTACATGGTCAATACCTGCCAATTGTACAATATAATCAAGGTGGTTCAATAACTGGTCGAGTGTAGGACGTAACCCGGTTACTTCACCAGGGTATTTGGCAAACAACATCTCCTGCATAAAATAAGGCTCCGGGTTAATTTTTAACAGGGAATCCATCTCCCGCTTATGGCGAAGGGTAAAGGCGGCGCTTCTTTTTTCAAAAGTGGAGTCAATAAACCCACTGTAAAAATTAAGGTGAATTACCCCGCCATTTTCCTGAATGGCTTTAATTTGCTCATCTTTTAGGTTTCTCCTGTGTGGGCACAACGAATAGGCGTTACTGTGAGATACAATGACGGGTTTTGTAGTAGTGCTGATGGCATCCCAAAAGGTTTGTTCGCCGGTATGACTTAAATCTACCAGCATGCCCAATTCATTCATCCTTTTTACTACCTGCTTCCCAAAATCAGTCAGCCCCTTTCTCACCGTATCATTATTGCCTAGCCTCCTGTGCGTGGCAGCTGATAGGCTTTCGTCCTGCGCCGAACTCGCCCAGTCGGTACTGTTATTCCAGGTCAATGTCATATATCGAACACCCCGTCGGTAAAACGTATCCAGTTTATTTAAATCGTTTTCAATCATGTGTCCTCCCTCCAGGCCAAACAACACACCCAGCTTTTTTTGTTTGGCAGCCTGTTGAATAGCCCGGGGCGTAACGGCCATCACCATGGTGGCGGGGTTACGGTTGGTCCAGGCCATCACCGTATCAATTTCCCGGTTGGCCCAGGCATAAGGTTCCTGTTTATTCCCATCACACCAGATGGAAAACACCTGGGCATCCACCCCGCCGGCCTTCATACGTTGCAAATCGCTGTGGGTTTTAGTACGAAGGTCCTGGTCAAAACTCAGGCCTTTCGATATGGCCGTGGTAGGGATGTCATTGTGCGTATCCACCAGCACCGCTTTATGATGCAACCGTTTGTACGATTGTGCAGCTACCGATAAATGGAAACAAAGAAGGGTAAGAAAAAGGAAACGCATAACAAGCGGTTAAAGTGATTAAAGAATGGTGAGTAATTTTTAATTACACTTTGGTTTGGTAAATATGAGAATAAAATTGAGCTAATCCAAAAGCTTTTGTAGTAATCAGCCGCCTCGCCATTCCCTTTCAGCCTTTCAATACAAAATTGCGGTACATGCTATGCCGGCCGGGCAGTTGTTAACTCCCTGGAATAAGAGGACACGCGGGTACGCGTATAGGACACAATTGGTTGACGAGTCCCTGCTTTCCACGGATAAATAAATGCCCTATATTTGACAATACAGCTAACCAACTAAAACGATCATGCACACCAGGCATTCTAGACCGAAATATAAAGCGGTATTATTGTATAGTGCCCTATTTGGTTTGTTGCTTTTCCTGCTTAAATGGCTGGAGCTTCGCCTATTGATTTTTAGAAATTCCATTGAAATTTACATCGGTGCCATTGCACTTATCTTTACCCTGCTGGGTATTTGGCTGGCCATGAAATTAACCCGGGCACCCATCACCACCATTGTGGAGGAGCCGCTATTTATTTATCCCACAAAAGAATTTGTATTGAATGAAAATGCATTAAAAAAATCAGGCATCAGCGCACGCGAACTGGAAGTATTGCAGTTGATGGCAGCCGGCTGTAGTAACCGGGAAATCGCGGAGCGCCTGTTTGTTTCGCTCAACACTATTAAAACACACACCTCCAGTTTATATAACAAACTGGATGTACAGCGAAGAACGCAGGCAGTAGAAAAGGGCCGGCGACTTCAACTGGTTAATTAATTGCTCCCCCATAAGTATGAATTGATTGAAGCAAAGGTAAAATCACCCATAAGTACGAGGAGATTAAACGCCAGTTGTATCATATTTGCAGCATTCACCATCAACAATTTAACCAATGAAAAAGATAGTTCTTGTTTGCGGCCTCATCGCCGGTCTAATTGTAAGCAGCGTAATGGTAATCGTAGTGGCCACCGGCCAACATAACAACAATGGGATGCTGATTGGTTATGCCTCCATGGTAATGGCCTTCTCCCTGATTTTTGTAGGGGTAAAAAATTACCGCGACCATTATAACGGCGGTAGTATAAGTTTTAAAAAAGCGTTTACCATCGGCCTGCTGATTACGTTGGTAGCAGCTACCTGTTACGTGATCACCTGGCTGGTTGACTATTATTTTTTTATACCTGATTTTGCTGACAAGTATGCAGCTGTGGAACTGGAGAAATTAAAAGCGACCGGTGCCACCCCACAACAGGTAGCTACGCAAAAAGCCACCCTGGATCGCTTTACCAGCATGTACAAAAATCCCTTTTTCAATGCCTTGATTACCTATTCGGAAATAGTGCCGGTAGGACTCATCATTTCCCTGATCAGCGCCCTGGTGTTGAAAAGAAAAACTGTAATTCTGCCAGTACCTGCAACGGTATGAAATTAATTGAATAATAATGGCAAAGCCAGTATCAGGCATTGGGATAAACAAGTGGCGAAGGTAATAGCAGGATAATTTATTTACCGGTTAGGCACCATCATGGTGGCTGGACGCAGGGTAGCCGGGTGGTTAAAAGGAACCATTGGATAACTGCTTCTTTCAACGCCAATACTGCCGGAAATGGAAAAGGTTTTTTGATCGTTCACGTACATCAGTCCCAATTCGGCCCTCGAATACATGTTCAACCTGCCAGGTGAGTTGAATTGGTTACCCTGTGCAAACTTATTACTGACTGGTAGAAAAGAAGGATTGGCATTGATATAAGCCGGAGCAACATTTACCCCTGCGAAAGCATACCAGTTATTGCTCAATTTACGATTCAATTGAATCCCCACCGGAACAGCAAACATGGTAAAGTTGCCGCGGTTGGAAAACCCGAAACTGGTAGACATTCCTACGTATTTTGTAACCGTCCATTTTTTATCCGCCACGCTGTCTTGCATAAAATTATTACCCATCAACGATTGCTGTTGCAGGCGGGCAATATTGTTACCGGGTAAATAAGTTTGTGCCTTTATTACGGAAATAAAAAATAAGCTGCAGGATATCAACAATAAACGCATACAATTTCAATTGATGCATAAAAGTACAACATCAGGCTGAAAAAACGGTGTTGCCCGTAGAACTTAACATTTAAGGGGCTACCCCCTGGTGGCCCTACCCGAATTATCTTTCTTGTTATATATTAACTTTTGGGGCGCTTTATCCCTTCAAAGCTTCATTACCTGGAGTAAGCGGGTTGAAAACGAAATCAGTACCATTTACCTGGTGCAACGCCACACCCTCCGGGCAACCCCGGCTGGCGGCACTTCACCACCCTTCCTACAAATCATGTATTTTGCGCCTTCTTTACACGCCATGTTTAACCTGCAACAAGTTGAAAATAAGATCCGCAGTTCCGACTGGTGGTTAAAAGCAGCCACTACCGTCGACAGTCATTATTGCAATTCCAGCGGCGTGATGCTAACCCATCATTTATTGTCGGTGCATGAAAATATGGCGAACCTATTTCAACAGCCAGAGGAAGGGTTCTATGGTAACCTGTTTGCGCTGGTACGTCACCTGCAACTGGATAAACAGGAACTGGAGAAGGAGCTTAAAGTGGTGGCCCTGTTGCACGATATTGGCAAAACCTCAGAAGATAAATCCCTGGTAATCCCCCACCCTTTAACCGGCAAACCTGCTCATAAACGTCACGGACTGGTTAGCCTGATGGCTGCCATGGAAATTTTAGCCACTGAGTTCCCGGTTACCCCTGCCAAAAGAAACCGTATATATCGCACCATTGAATTGCATGATATGTCGTATGGCTTGTTCAGGGAACACCGCGATACCAGTACCACCCCTTCCTTTGAGCAATGGGCAAAAATTAACACCAAGATACATTCCCTCCCGGGTGCAGGACTACTTTACCTGTTGTTGTTTAAACTTGCCGACACCCATGGACATGATAATATATCAGATGTACTGTGGTTTTACCAGTCGGTAAAAGTTGGTTACTTTGATATTTTGGAAATAACATTGCCCATACCAACGGAAACGGATATACGCTAACTACGATGGAAGGTTGGGCAATTTATTAGCTCTTCATTTGAATTTCTAAATAGTTTACTATACTGATGGTGGCTTCTCCGGGCCTTTTACCTTTTTGAGATAATACGCTTGGCCATTCAGCGTTTGACCGGGTGCCAACCACGTGCCGGACCAAATGGAAAATTAGTACTGTTGCAGACACAGGATGGAGCCCTGCGCCTATGGGTCAAGACAATTTTCTTAATCCTCAATTACCATTGTCTTTCCTGGTAATATATTCTCAATATTTGTATGCTTCCCTACTTTAGCGCCTATTCCTGAATTTTTGGAAAGCTTTGTGGGGGTGTTGTGAGTGTCATTTTTCCTGATTAGCGCAACAATCCTTTCCAAAAGAGTGAATTGTTCTTCTTTGTCAAGCATTTTTACTTTAGAAAGAATGTCCTATATGCCTACTGTTATAGACATATGGTGTATTTAAGTTTTTTTCGTGAATTTTTGCATTTC
>JBBQOJ010000229.1:0-5666 GCA_038330815.1 Chitinophagales bacterium
CATTAATAATTTTTATGTATCCCATTTATTCAATCAACACAAAACAATTCGGCTCCCATTCAACTTTATTATGAAGAAACCGGTACCGGCAAACCGGTCGTGTTTATCCATGGCTGGCCCCTTAGCGGCTCAATGTGGGAATACCAGGTTACCCAGTTGCCACAGCAGGGTATGCGTTGTATTACTTACGACAGAAGGGGGTTTGGCAAATCCGACCGACCTGCCACTGGTTATGATTACAATACCCTTGCCGGAGATCTCAAAGCTTTACTGGACGAACTTGACCTGCAGGGCGTAACCCTTGTTGGCTTTTCAATGGGTGGCGGCGAAATTGCCAAATATTTTTCCCTGTATGGTGGCGCCCGCGTTGCCAAAGTGGTATTGGTAAGCGCAGTCACACCCTATATGCTGCAATCGCCCGACAACCCGGAGGGGGTACCGGCTGAAACCTTTGACAAAATGACGAAGGGGATGATTGACGACCGACCTGCTTTTATGGAAGATTTTAATAAAGACTTTTTTGGCGTTTCGCTGGTAAACCGCCCCGTTAGTGACGCATTTTTAAAGAATAGTTTGGTTAGGGTGATGGATGCTTCTCCCATTGCAACCTTACAATGTGCCCAGTCGTTCGCTACTACCGATTTCCGCCAGGATGTACCGGCCATCAATGTGCCCACGCTTATTATCCAGGGTGATGCTGATAAAATAGTCCCCATCAAAGCTACCGGTGATGAAAACGCAAAATTAATCCCGGGGGCAAAGTATGTAGTATATGAAGGTGCGCCACATGGCCTTTGGTTTACCGACAAGGAAAAGTTAAACCAGGATTTGATAGATTTTATTTAGCAGGCCATTTCCAATACTGCCCGGTGACAACATAATGTAGGTGAACCGAACATACCTTATTAATACTTACTGCCCTACCTGGCAAATCCCGCAGGGCAGTATGATGTTTCGGTAGTTAGTTTTGGAGTGTGGGGAAACAGGGAAGATGTCCTATCCATGTCCCAAACAAGTGTGGTAGGTTTACTATCTAATCCATTATTGAGAATAAAAAGTTAAAGCTGCTTTTTTGCATTCCGATTAAACAAAATAGCCGATCGTTCGGGTAAATTTGCGTTTTTAGTAAATTCATGTCTAACGATGAAAAGTACGTTATTAGTTGTATTAATCCTGCTATCGGCAACCGCATGGGCCCAGGATAAAGACAGTATTAATTACAGGCTGGATAGTCTTTTTATACACGAAGTGGAAGAGAGAAAGGAGCCCGTAAAAGTGTTACATGCTGAACCGTTGTATATCGACCTTATTCGCGACCTGGGTGCACGCAAAGGGGAAAGAGAATGGAACGTGGGGCTTGGTATCACCGATAAAAGAAACTTTGATGAATACACTGCTTTGGTAGAATATGAGTGGGCGCCCTTCAACAGGTTTGGGTTAGAAGTGGAATTACCCTTTACGCTTTATGCACCGGCTACCGGAAGTATTAACAGGCCTCAAAATAAATTAAATAGCATCAAGTTAGGTTCACAGTATTCCTTCTTTGTATCGGAGAAGATGAAAACCTCCCTGGCGGTTGGATATATTCACGAGTTTGAATTGACTGACTTTAACAGCTATCGCAAGGAGCAGTTATTTACCGGGAATATTTACAACCCGTTTTTAGTTGCCGCCAAACGATGGGGGCAAAATTTTCATACCCTTCTCTATACCGGGCCGCAATTCGCCCATCATTTTTCCGACAATTCTGTAAACACCAACTGGCAAATAAACACCAACTTTCATTATATGATTGATGGCACCAGGAATTTTATTGGAGTTGAGTTTAATAAGGAAATTAATAAGGGAGATTTTGATATGACCATACGGCCGCAGATGAGGGTAGGCGTAACCGAAAATTTATTGGTGGGTATAGTTACCGGCATACCAGTCAACCGGGAAAATGAACGGTTTAGTACGTTTATCCGCCTGATATACGAGCCCAGTCATCGCCGTTAGAAAAGCTATTATAAATGGTGTGTTGGCCATGCCTGCTAAGGAACAGGGTCCGGTCCATGTCCGCCCCAGGGATTGCACCGGGCTATGCGTTTGATCGTGAGCCAAAGCCCCTTCAAAGGCCCATACTTTTTTAGTGCTTCAATCCCATACTGCGAACAGGTGGGCGTATACCTGCATTGGCTGCCCAACCACGGAGATATAATTAATTGGTATAGCCTTATCAGTGCTACCAGGGGCAGGCTTAACATACTGCCCAACTGTTGCCATATGGTACGTTCACCGGTGTTCATGGATCAGCTTGCTTAACCGTGTTAAAACGAGGCCGGTTTTTTCGAATATTAGCGGATAACCAGGCACTGATTTTCCCGTAAATATCAGGAAAACCGACAACCGGCAATGTTTATTCCTCAACATCGACTCCATATCATTCTTCTGAAGCCGGTAACACTCCCGCATCAGTCTTTTTATCCTGTTGCGATCCACTGCCCTTTTGAAATTCCGGCTGCTTACGGTGAATCCCGCCTGTAAGTGTATTGGTGTTGTTGATGCGGTAGCAACTCCGGGAACTGAAATGGTTGTTAATTGATACAGTACCCTTAACGGGAATTGCGACCAGGATTTCCCGTTAAGGAACAATTCGTCAATGGCTTTCCGGCTTTTAAGGCGTTCGGTTTTACCGAGGGTATATCGTAATGGCTGCTCCAATGATACAAAATTAAAAAAGCCCTCCAATTGGAGAGCTGAGTATATTTTTGCCCCGCCGGGGTGATGATAATAACTATTTTTTTCCGAAGCGTTCGTCAGAAACCGTCAGCTTTACACGACCCTTTTTACGGCGGCTTGCCAATACCTTGCGGCCATTGGCGGTTTGCATACGCTGACGAAATCCATGAACAGATTTTCTGCGGCGGACGTGGGGTTGGTAGGTTCTTTTTTTACCTGGCATTGTATTAAATTTTTCCTTTTACAATATTATTTTTAAAACATTTGATTTACATCCACCAGGGCACCATCCCTGCTGTTTGTGAAAGGACGGCGAAGGTAATAAAAAATTACCAATTAAGAAATAGGAAAAGCGGATTTGTTTGAAATTAAAGTTCCAGGTGGTTGGAAGCCACTGGTTTTCCAAAGAAAAGCGCTGCATTTTTATCAAAATCGGCCGTAGCATCCGTAGTGTAAAAAGAAAGGGTTGCATTTTTGGTACAGTGCTGCGCTATTTCGGGATGGCGTTCAAGGTAATCGGCCAGGCTGGTGGCTACCAATGTGCCCTGTGATACAATGGTAATGCCGCTTCCAACATATCGTTGCAAGCTTTGGGCCAATAATGGGTAATGGGTGCAGGCAAGTAAAAGGGTATCGATGTGGGGTGATTGCTCCAGTAATTGCCGCAGGTATTTTTCAATAAAATAGGTGGCCCCTTCCGAAATGTGTTCGTTGTTTTCAATCAAGGGTACCCACATCGGGCAAGCCTGCTGGTACACTTTAATGGCCGGGTAGAATTTTTCAATTTCAATAGGATACGAGCCGGATGTTACGGTGCCGGTAGTACCCAGTATACCCACTTCATTGCTTTTGGTGAATTTGCCAATTACTTCAGTAGTGGGCCTGATAACACCCAACACCCGTTTGGTGGGATCAAGCCGTGGCAGGTCATGCTGTTGAATGGTGCGCAATGCTTTGGCAGATGCCGTATTGCAGGCAAGTATTACAAGCGGACAGCCCTGCGAGAAAAACCATTGCACACATTGCAGTGTATACTGGTAAACGGTATCAAAGCTGCGTGGGCCATAGGGGGCACGGGCATTGTCGCCCAGGTATAAAAAATCGTAGGCTGGAAGCGTTGCCACTATTTCTTTTAAAACGGTTAAGCCACCATAGCCACTGTCAAATACACCGATGGGCCCTTTACTCATAACTCAAAAATACAACAGCCATCCCGTTTTACAGGATGGCTGTTGTAGTATTTTTTTCGATTGATTAGTTGGTTTTGGGAGCGGCAGGTTTAGCTGCAGGTGGTGTATCCTTAATGCCCAACTTCTTTTTTACCAGTGGTAAAATATCATCAGCAGGCGGACTAACCAGCAGTGAACCCGCTTCGAAGATATAAGTATAGCCACTTTCCTTGGCTACCAGCTTAATATTATCCATGGCCTTTTTCTGAATTGGACCAAGCAATGTTTGTTGTTTTTCTCCCAACATCTGTTGCATTGTTTGCTGCCAACCCTGTGCTTTTTGATATAAGGCAATCATATCATTTCTTTTTAATTCCTTGGTGGCTTTGCTCATTTTCGCGGAATCCCTTGCAAATAAACTATCCAGTTCATTTAATTCTTTGTAATACGACATACCCTGTTGTTGTAAGGCCGTTTGGTATTCCTGTAGTTCTTCATTGGCTTTCTCTGCTTCAGGCATTGCACCAATCAATTCTTCGGTACTGATAAAACCGATTTTGGTTTGTGAAAACGCGGTGCCGGTTAACCCAAAAATTGAAATACCAAACACAACTGCTACGATTAAATTTTTCATTGTTCTTTTTAAATGTTTACTTGTTTATAGTTTGTTTTATAATAGGTTTCGCTGCATGCCCATGGCTGCTTGTGATTTATTTAACGCCTAAAAACCGCAATACCTCATCACTCCGATCCAGTTTAGGGTCGGCAAATATAACGGTAATTCCTTCACTTTTATCTAAAATAAAATCGTACGACCTTTCAATGGCCAACTTCTGGATGGCGGTATAAACCTTATCCTGGATAGGTTTTATCAGCTCCTGCCTTTTTTTAAAGAGGTCGCCTTCAAACCCAAAACGCCTTTTTTGTAAATCCCTTACTTCCTTTTCACGGTTATACAATTCATCTTCTCTTTTCTTCTTTAATACATCGGTTAGCATAACCTGTTCAGCATCATAATCTTTATACATCCGGTCAAGTTCGGCCTGTTTTTTTTCAATCTCCTGCTGCCATTGGGTGCTAAACTGGTCCAACCTTGATTGCGACTCTTTATAGTCAGGCAATTTTTCCAAAATGTATTTTGAATCAATAACTGCATACCGTTGGGCCTGGGTGGCTACGGCCGCAAGTAAAAAGAAAACTAGGGGGATAAGTATTTTTTTCATCGTGGTAATTTTTACAAATAAACAGATAAATATCTATTCCGGCTCCTGGCCCAGCATAAAGGTGAATTTATATGCACTTTTTAACGGTTCATTGGGTTTAATCCTGTCGAAACCAATACCATAGTCAAAACCCAATAACCCAAACATGGGTAGGAAGAAACGCATCCCTAAACCTGCTGAACGACGCAATTTAAATGGATTGTATTCTTTAAAATTATACCAGCCATTGGCAGCTTCAAAGAAGGCAAGTCCGTAAATGGTACTGCTGGGATTGGTGCTGAAAGGATACCTTAACTCAAGCGTATATTTATTAAAAATGGTAAAGAACTCAGCCGGTGTAACATCTTCGGGATTAATCTTTGGATTGCTGTTGGAATACACCGGGTATCCCCTGTGGGCTATGATATCGTACCCCAATAAAGCAAAATTATTATTTAAACCCGCATCGCCCACCTGGAACCTTTCAAAGGGTGAGATATCCTTATCCCGGTCGTATTTGCCGATAAATCCAAATTTGGCAGCAGCTTTAAGGATAAACTGTTTATTCTTCTCA
>JBBQOJ010000230.1:0-5656 GCA_038330815.1 Chitinophagales bacterium
AACAGGTTATACTGCCCTTTGCACTACCTATGCAGCCACCCAGCAACCCCCCACCGAAGAGCTATTGGCGTTTCCAGGTACCGACGATTGCGATCCTTGCCAGTTCAATGTAGTTGTATAATATGATGCAGGTGGTGTCAATATTACATACAATATCAATTTGGAGTATCCTGCTGCCCTTGCTCATTGGGATCCCCAGTTATAGAAGGTTGAATGTAGAAAGCAGGATTATCTTTTTTGTAGTAGTCATTGGAGCTATTCCACAGCTATTGCGGCCATTTATCAATGATACCGCCCTGCTATGGATACTTTATAATTGGTATACCCCCATAGAATTTGCCTTGTATTGTAGTATGTTTATAATAAAAACAACTTCCCGCTTTAACAGGATTTTTTTTTATTTTTCAGCCTTCGTTTTTGCGTTTGTTTCAGGTTGGTTTATTTATAGTCATAACCTGTCCCGGGGTCTTTTACACAACTGGGTGGTGGTTAATAATACCATCCAGATATGCTGGGTATGTGTTTTCCTGATGGAGTATTACCGCCACGACGAAGCAGAGATAGAAACCTGGCACCCCTTCTTCTGGTTTCTTTCCGGGATAGCGGTGTATGCCACCTGCACCATTGTAGTGTATGGTTTATGGGATAACATTCGCGCTTCCTCCAGTGGGCCCACGCAGCTGTTAAACGGGATACATCATTTTTTCAATATTATGTTGTACATTTTCTTCAGCATCGGGTTGTTAAAAAATCGTCGGCCAAATAAAACGGATTAAGATGATCCTCAAAATAAGCGCATGGGTGTAACACAATCTGATATTGTTGTAACGGCCTTCGCCGTCACCCTGGTTTTATTGATACTGGCTTCTTTTGGCATTATTTTTACCCTGATTCACAAAAAAAAGCAGCAAGCCAATAAAAAGGAACGCCAGCTGATGCAATCCGAATTTAACCATGCCATCCTGCAAACCCAGGTGGAAATACAGGAGCAAACCCTTAACAACATCTCCCAGGAAATTCATGATAATATCGGCCAGGTACTTAGCCTGGTTAAACTAAACCTCAACAGCCTCGTAACCATTACGGAGGATCGCGTGCAGGATAAAATAATTGAAACCCGGCAGTTGATTACAAAAGTGTTACTCGATTTAAGGGATCTCAGCCGCAGCCTTCATGGAGATAAAATTGCGGAACTGGGCTTAAGCGTAGCCATAGCAGCAGAATTAAAAATCTTGCAGAATACGGGGCATTTTACTACCAGTCTTGCGGTAACCGGTGCAGTCTATAAACTGGAGCCGAAGCAGGAAATGGTGATATTTCGCATCGTACAGGAGGCAATGAACAATGCCATTAAACATAGTGGTGGCAGGCATATCGGTGTAAGCATCCACTATAGCCCTGAACTTTTTACCCTATCGGTACAAGACAACGGCATTGGCTTTAATCCGGCAAACCTAAGCGTGGCAGATTCTGGCATCGGTTTAAAAAATATGCAAAACCGGGCGGCATTGGTGAAGGCACATTTTTTTATTAGTTCGCCTGCCGGGGGAGGCACCCAGGTAAATATTAATATTCCGCGGTTTCCGGTAAAAAACGTTTCCACTACATAGACTCAATCGCATCCTTGTTTCGGGGTTTCCACCACAGGTAATAATAAGCCAGTATCAATATGCCGGTAACAAAAGGAACAATCGCCAGGTGTTTGAAAGTGTACTCACCAAAAAGCACCTCCGTATCAAAATGCAAAAATTCACTAATCATCCAGTAAGAGTTCGCGGCAATCCAAACCACAATGGCCAGGTTATGACACAGTTCACTTACAAATTTCCGGGTACGAAAACAGATGATGATGGCGATGGTAAGTGTGGGTACAATCATGGCAATACCCAATACTTTCCAGTTCATGCACCAGCTAATGTCTTTAAATAACCAAAATACAATATGAAGGTTTTCCATCCTGCGGTACTTTATCGGGATGGCGTAAAATTCCTGGCTCATTTAGTAGATTTATATAAAAGGGAAATTAAAAAATTTGATGATCAAAAGGCCTGTCGTTCAATGTGTGTTTTAAACCAACTTTGTCGTTTAAAATTTCTACACGGATGATGGTTGTTTTATTTAAAAGAAAACATTGAAACGGATGGAAACAGCTGCTTTCAAACAGTAGTTACACTTATCTCACTGCCGGTAAAATCCTGAATACCGGGTACCTTAAATGTTCCGGTTCGTAGTAAATTGAATTTTTATAAATAAAGTCAAGTTGTGCCGACGCATTGCCCGCAAACGCAGCATCCTCCTTTCTTTTTTCCTGCAACTGCCTGGCAAGTGCCGGGTTGTTTTTTAAGGTGGCTGCCGCAATATCTTCCCAACGGTAATCGCTATACCCTTCTTTTTGTTGCAGGATGGCATCAAAAAAATTCCAGGCAAAAAAACTATCATCACCGGTAGGCTCCAGCATTTCGACAATGTACCGGTTGGCAGGTTGGTTCATGTTAAAAAGGTAATCTCCTTTTAAAAATTGTATAGCCTGTATGGAGGTGGCCACTTTTACCCCACTGTTTTTATGGTGTTTCTCGTAAGCCCGTGGAGCAGCCTTGTATTCCTGCACCCGGTAAGCCTCCACCGTCATAAGGGTGTCGCTGTTCAGCCGGCTGTAACGGGCACCATTTAGTTTCAGAAGGTCAATGACGGCATGCCAACCCTGGGGAACCAGGTAGGCCTCCGGCGCTTTGATTGTATTGACTGGCACAAATTTATCGCACAGTTTAACCGGCTGGGTGTAGGGTTTATTTCGGTCGTAATACATGCTGTTCAACCCGGTGGCTTCACTGGTTTTAAACGCCTGCCCGTATCCCATAAAGGAGATCATGGAATGCTGCGTTGTATCTGGCCGCCAGCTTAAAGGGAATTCTTTTATTGAGCGGGCCGCAATACGGGCATGCTTTCTCAGGCGGGTAATGTTAAAAGCATCATCACTTGCCTGCACTGTTATTGTTTTCATCAAATCATAAGTGGATTGTACCCGTTGTTGATAGGGCTTTAGCATGTGGGTTTCGGGTATAAATCCAATGGTAGTAAATAAGGCGGCATAACCAGAAGAATACCTGGGCGGATCGTAGAATTGCTGCATGCCATTTTCAGGACGGGCTGTTTCAAAATTTACATACGGCGTCATTGGCCAACCCAGTGACGCCATTTGTTTGTACAGCGCTGGTTCAAAACTTGTTTTTAACCAGTTGCCCAATTCGCCACCCAGTTTATCGTATTGCGTAGTAATCAGGGTCATGGTATGCTGGTAATCGGCGCCATCACTTACATGGTTATCCACCAGGATATCTGGATCCAACAGGTGAAAAATGGCGGCAAAGGACCGCGCATTTTTTGAATCGCATTTGGTGAAGTCGCGGTTGAGGTCAAGGTTTTGTGCATTGCCCCTGAAGCCATATGCCAACGGTCCGTTTTGATTTACCCTCGATACTGCACCGCGGTTTAAACTACCACCGATATTATACACGGGGATAAAGGCCAGTACTACATTTGGCGGCAGGGTGGTTTTGTTAGCAACAATATCCCTCACCAACAACATACTGGCATCAATGCCATCCGGCTCGCCGGGGTGAATGCCATTATTGATGAGGATGATAATTTTCTGTTGTTGCTTCCATTGGGCAATATCAAATGCGCCATCCCTGCTTACCAGTACCAGGTGCAGCGGATAGCCGGCATCGGTAGTGCCCATCTCCCTCACCTTAACCATAGTTGATTTTTTATCTAAAAGTGTAAACCATTCAATGGCCTCAAAGTAGGTGGCTGATTCCTTTCCCTGGCTTGTTTCAAACCGGCATTGCTGGGCGGGTGCCGCATTGGCTGATAGCAATAGCAGGAACAAAAAAAGTGGTTGTAGTGAAAACATGGGCTGCTTAAAATTTTTCACAAGCTAACAAATTTTTTAATTGGCTTCACGGCACAGGTATAAGGCCAGTGAGAAAATAGTGTAGAGCCAATACTACTTGGGTGTAAAGTCGTGGTAGTGTTATCCACAGTAGCCTATCCTTGAAAATAAAGTGGTATGGTCATCTCCCGTTCAACATTTTGTGTTTATAAAGTACAGGGATTCGGAGCTTGTCTTGCCCGGTCAGTGCAGTAAATCGAGAACGAAGTCTACAAAGTAAAGTCAAAAATGAATCAGGGATATCCAGCCGCAAACGGATGTTGCCATGCTGTTGCTTAAGTTACATTGTACTGCAATGTATTTTGCAAACATGGTGTTGGCTGATTGTGCTTTACCGATATAACACTAATTATTTGATGATGATGTAGCCCTAACCCTTGATGAAATATATAATATTCCTGGTCGAAGTACCAGGTATACAAATGCCCCCAATAAAACAAATATTGACCCGATCACCATTGGTAGGATGGTGCCAAATGTAATCGTCATTCCAATAACAAAGCCTAACAGACATTCTGCACGGTAAATGGGTATAAATAGGGCGAGCGGAAAAAGCCCCACCACCAGGTAACCCGAAAAGTCAGCATAACCAAAAGTAAAAAAGGTAGATAATGAAATCCCGAACAATAAGGAAGCAGCAAATCTATACAATGTATATTTCAAATACTTTGACGTCTCAGGGATTTTCTTGCCTTGGCTAATAATTCTGTTTTGGATTCGATATAATAGAAACCAGGTTAAAAAGGGAAGCAAAATTCCTCCCCACCAATTAGAAATAGCGGGTAGATCTTTATTAGCCAAAATATGATGTCTTGGTACACCATCATGATAATGATCCCATAATAAAAAAGTCCAAATAAGAAATGTAACGACTCCGGTAAAATACAAGCGAATCTTAAAAAGTATCTTTTTATTCATTTAATTTATTTTATTAGCGTCTTTTAGCTATCCGTTAATAAGTATGCTTCAGCAAAAGAGCCACTTTACGTGGCTCCTGCAAAAACTTAAAATGATTTTTTACCGTGTAATAACAAGCGGCGCCGTTAGGAATTCGGTACTGTTTTTCAACGTAACGATATACCTGCCTGCCGGCAAGGGTGTTATGGTTAACGGAATAATTTGTTGCCGGGCATTTACTTGTAGGCTAATCACCGGCCTGCCGGTAATATCTGAAATCACCAGGGTGCTGTTAACTGATAATGGCTTGTTTAATTGTAGTGTAAAGGCATTGGAGGTGGGGTTGGGATAGATAAGTACCCGGTTGGCGGTAGTGGTTAACCGCACCACAACGGTACTGCTATAACTAAAGGTGCCATCATGGTCAACCATTTTTAAGCGATAGAAAGTGGTAGGGCTACCGGGTAACTGATCGTCCAGCCAGGTATACCTACCCAGGTTGCTACCGGCAATCGTGCCGGCTTTATCAAAACGGGTGCCATCCGTGCTTCGTTCCACTTCATACCTGCTGAAATTGATTTCATTAGCTACCAGCCATTGTAGTTGTACGTTGCCGCTGGTAACAGTGGCCGTAAAATTTACCAGTGTTACAGGTAGTAAACCGGTGCAACCCCATACTGATGCAACATATTCAGGATGGTCTATAAAAGGGTTACGGTTATTTTGCAAGGCATAAATTGCATTGTTGCGGTCAATTTCTTTCTGACTAACAGGATCCTGTAAGTGCCATTTGTACATCAGTTGAAT
>JBBQOJ010000231.1:0-5656 GCA_038330815.1 Chitinophagales bacterium
TTGGCGACCTGGCACTGAGCCTCACTGGTACGCCAAGGGTAGTAGTCGCCAACACTACCGGCACCGGGTTTTCGCTTGCTTCAGATGCTCCGGCTACTGTCGCTGCAAATGGCGCTGTTAGTTTCCAGGTGCTTCTCACACCTTCAGCAACGGCCGGTAATTACGCTGGCACGGTTAGCATTGCTAACACCGATGCGGATGAAAACCCTTACAATTTTGTTTTAACTGGATATGGATACGATGGTAATAAGGCCTTACAAACCATTACTTTTCCGCCATTGCCTATCACGGTTACAGGTGCTGCGGATTTTAATCCCGGTGCTACCGCTAATAGCGGATTAAACATCACTTATACCAGCTCTACTCCCGCGGTGGCAACCATCGTTGGCGGACAAATCCGTATTGTAGCTGCAGGCACATCTACCATTACTGCTTCACAGCCCGGCGATGCCAGCACCAACCCGGCGAGAAATGCAACACAGCTGTTAACTGTAACACCTGTGCTGCCTCCCCCCGGCACTAATATGGTGTCTAATCCCACCTTCGATGTAAACACAGCAGGCTGGAGCTTTGCCACCCGGAATGGCGGAGCCGCAACGGTGGCATCTGTTCCCATGCCCGGTTCTGCAACCAATGTAGGCAAAGTAACCGTCAGCAATCTTGGCACTACCACAGGTATTGATAATGTGCAACTGAGTACCAGGGTATTTTTAGTGAAAGACAGGAACTATTTGATTTCTTTCAAAGCAAACGCTGATGCCCCCCGCAACATTACCTTAAGACTGCTAATGGATGTGTCGCCATTTAGCACCCTTTACACGGTTAGCAACATCGCTTTAACCACCACCCAAGCCACTTACGGAACCTACGCTTATACAAGTTCCTTCACTGGTTACGTAGCCTTACGTTTTTTTGTGGCTACTAATAATATACCGGTCTATTTTGACGATGTAACCATGATAGAAGAAGCTCCGGTAGTGTTGCCCATCTCATTATTGTCGTTTTCCGGCACCCTTCAAAGCGGCAAAGTTGTATTGAATTGGAAAACTGCCTCTGAAATAAATGCCCGGGAATTTGTAATTGAAAAAAGCCGGAACGCCCTATCTTTTTCAGCGACAGGCACAGTGCAGGCAAAGAATTTTGCAACGGGCGCCACTTATTCCTTCACCGACGAGGAAGCAATAAACGGCCTTGTTTATTATCGCTTGAAATCAATTGATAAAGACGGATCATTTTCCCTCAGCAAAGTAGTTGCGCTGAAGGCAGACAAAGAGGGAAGTACAAGAATTAACATATTCCCCAACCCGGTATTTACGCATTGTACTATTTCGTATGCCCTGGCAACTGGCAATGGCTTGCTTAGGATATTTACAGTAGATGGTAAAAAAATAGGCGAGTATGTTGTGGCAGCTGGTTCTACACAAAGAAGTATTGATGTGAGTGAATTGAAGGCAGGAACTTATTTTATTGAATACAAAAACAATCAGCAAACGACCACCAGTTCTTTTGTGAAATAAGCTATGATGTTTGCTACTGGAGGTTGTTTGTTGTACGCACAGGCAAGGGGCGCCGCAGTAGCAGGATATTGAAATGTAGTACCGTAATAATTGGGAGGTAATTCCGGGTTTGATCTAAAAAAACTCCTTTTATTTACCGGCATTTATCGACTGTAATTCAACCTAAAATTGTTACCATGTATTTCTTCAAAAGTATTTTTATTGGTTGCCTGTTGAGTTCGATGTGTATGGTGGCAATCTCGCAGGTTGGTGGCTATACCCTGTCGTCGCCCGACAAACACACAGTAGTTAACGTTCAAACCAGCGACAGCATCAGGTATGCTGTTAGCTATAAAGGCAACAAGGTATTATTGCCCAGCGGCATTGCGATGGAGCTAATGGATGGAAAAGTGTTGGGTGTAAATAGCACCGTTGCAGTAACTGCGCAACGAAGTGTTAACAACAACGTAAAGCCGTTGTATGGCATGGCCACGGTGTATAAAGAACTTTTTAACGAACTAACCATTCGTTTTACCAATAATTTCCAGGTAATCTTCCGGGCTTATAATAATGGGGTAGCTTATCGGCTGGTAACCTCCCTGCCCGGAACAATTGAGGTTAAGAGGGAAGCCATCAATTATCTTTTTGCATCGGATATTGAGGGTTGGTTACAAACAACTCCAACCTATATGTTTAGCTACGAAGCTGAATTTAAAAAACAAAAAATATCCACCCTCACCAACAAAAGCATGGCTTCACTTCCCTTGGTGGCTAAAAGCAATGGCGTAAATATTGCTATTACCGAGGCCGACCTATTGGACTACCCGGGCTTTTATTTTACCTACAACGGACATCACGGTTTACGGGGTGTTTCGCCAAAACATGTAATAAAGGATAGTATTGGCGGTCAAAACCGTTTTAATAAAATACCCTACGAAAATGCGGACTATATCGCCTCAACAAAGGGAACCCGCAGTTTTCCCTGGCGGCTGATGGTGTTGGAAGAGAAGGAACAGGACCTGCTGTATAACAACCTCGTGTACATGCTTGCCAGTTAAAACAAGTTGGGTGATGTGAGTTGGTTTAATCCAGTAAAGGTGGCCTGGGATTGGTGGAACGCCAATAACCTTACCGGCGTAAATTTCAAATCAGGTTTCAATACAGCCACTTATAAATACTTTATTGATTTTGCCGCGAAAAATAAGTTGGAATACATCATGATGGATGAGGGCTGGAGCGACCAGTTTGACCTGCTGAAAGTAAATGACGGAAGTGTGGTTACCGATGGTTCCACCGCATTATCAGGTAACCTTGATATGCCATACCTGTTTAATTACGCCAAACAAAAGGGGGTGGGTATTATCCTTTGGTGCGTATGGCATACGCTCGACCGGCAAATGACGGAAGCGCTTGACCAGTTTGAACGCTGGGGGGTAAAGGGCGTAAAGGTTGATTTTATGAATCGCGACGACCAGGCAGTGGTTAAATTTTATGAGCGGCTTGCAACGGAAGCTGCTAAAAGAAAAATGATCGTGGACTTTCATGCGGCCTACAAACCAACCGGACTGGAACGCACCTACCCTAACATCGTTAATTACGAAGCGGTACAGGGACTGGAATGGAACAAATTCTCCAACGTTGACCTGCTTACCCAGGCTACTATCCTGCCTTTTACAAGAATGCTGGCAGGCCCGATGGACTATACGCCCGGCGGTATGTACAATGCCAATAAAACTGACTACAGGATGAGTTTTTACCGCCCAATGACCCAGGGTACCCGTTGCAACCAATTGGCTATGTTTACCATGTACTATGCGCCTTTTGAAATGCTGGCGGATGCGCCCACTGATTATGAAAAGGAACCGGTGATATTAAATTACCTGTCGGCAATGCCCAGCACCTGGACCGAAACCATACCCCTGGCGGGTATCATTGGTGACCATGCAGTGATCGCCCGGCGAAGTGGTACCACCTGGCATGTTGCCGGGTTGAATAACTGGACAGCCAAAAAAATATCCCTCTCCTTTGATTTTTTGGGGGCAGGCAATTACACAGCTACCATTTTTACGGATGGTGCAAATGCCGACCGTATTGGTAACGACTATAAAAGAGCAGTCCGAAAAATAACCAGGTCTACCCGGCTCGATATTGAAATGGCCAATGGCGGCGGTTTCGCCATCCGGCTCGATAAAGAAAAATAAACGCTGGAGCAGATTGGCACATGCCTTTATAGGAGGCGGCAATTCCATCGCAAGCTGTAAGCAAAAACGCCTGGATATAGGGTAGTATTATAATGTGTAAAAGCCGGTACGGCCAATCTTTCGCACGGCACCATTCCGTGTAAAAAAATTTGGCAACAATTAAGGCAAACCATACCTTTATAATAATATTGAAACTCTATTCAATATGAATGAATAATAAAAAGGAATGCAGGTTGCTTTATTGGTGGATATGATTGCTTTTATTTTCCTGGTTGAAATTTTCTTCGCCAGGTATACTTGGTATTTTTCCAACGAGCAGCGATCACTATTTGCTTTACCTGCCATCCCGGCCACCGCTTACCGCCTTTGCAAAACGGTGCAGGAAGGGAAGGTGTGAGCAATAAATGATTTTTACCGTTATATTTATAGCGATGAATACCCAAATAAAATTGCCCACCTATATGGTCAGGTGCCTTTGCAGCTACCAGGGCTTAACGGTATTAATCCTAAACAACGATTGCAAAAGTGTATAGTGAAGTTAACGGGATAGCCGTTTAGGTGGCAACCTATACAAGGTAGTTGGCCGATGATGTTGATACAGTTGATGGGATGCTGCAAAAATCAATAAACAAAACAGCAAATATATAACAGTGAAATTATCTTTTTTATTTTTTGGCAATCAACCGGATGAAAAATGGCAGTTGTGCCGACAGATGGGCATCCGCTATGCCATTGCAAAACTGGCACCTGAAATAACAGGCCAGTTGCCGCCCTATGACTTCGAATCACTGCGCCAGTCAAAAGAAATATATGCTGATAATGGATTTGATTTAATTGGATTAGAGGGTGACCAGTTTGATATGAACCGCATAAAATTTGGGTTGGAAGGACGGGTGGAAGATGCCGGGAATTATTGCCGGATGCTCACCAATATGGGCCGGCTGGGCATTTCCTTGTTGTGTTATAATTTCATGGCGGGTATCGGCTGGTACAGAACCCATACCGGGATTGAGGAGAGAGGAGGAGCACTGGTGAGTGGTTTTAACCAGGAAGTGGCGGATCAACAACCCCTCACCTCGTTCGGTACTTTGTCTGCGGAAAAATTATGGGAAAATTACCAATGGTTTCTCGATAAGGTTTTGCCCGCTGCGGAAGCCGCCGGTGTAAAAATGGCGTTGCATCCCGATGATCCGCCGGTGTCGTCATTAAGGGGTATTGCACGGATATTTACCAATGCCGCAGCCATCCGGAAAGCAATGGCATTATCGCAAAGTTCTTCACATGGGCTTACTTTTTGCCAGGGTACCTACACCACTATGGGGGAGGATGTATCCTCCCTGGTGCATGAATTTGGAAACAACCAGTGGATACACTTCGTTCACCTTCGGGATGTAGCAGGTACCGCCAGTGATTTCAGGGAAACTTTTCATGACAACGGCCCAACCGATATGGTGCACATGTTTAAAGCTTATCAACAAGTGGGGTTTAACGGACCGTTGCGCTCAGACCATGTGCCTACCATGGCAGGGGAAAGCAACGAACAGCATGGTTATGCAATGAAGGGCAATTTGTTTGGGATTGGCTATATGAAGGGCATAATGGAGGCGTTGAATATAGCGGTGACCTGATAAAGAGAACCGGCAATTTTCCGGCGAACCTTCTTCAATAAAAGCAACAAAAAGAACACGATTAATAAACAAGAAGATCACAATTAAAGACAAAATTTAAATCAATCATTATGAGCGCAGATCAGTACCAGAAAGAGGTGGGTATGATGAACCTGGAGCGGTTAATCGAAGAAAGAGAAGCAAAATCACTGGACGATTTTCCAATTCCCTCCAAAGAATTGTTGTTTCGTTTTGAACAGCTGTATACCGGTGCGGTAAACGATGTGCTTCGTGAATATTGCCTGCTTACCCAGGCGTTGCCAGGCCATATCCTGCCACTACGTGAATACCA
>JBBQOJ010000232.1:0-5646 GCA_038330815.1 Chitinophagales bacterium
CGGCAGTGGGCGGTATGCCCGCCAGGGAGAACAGGGCCAGGGCCAATATCCAACTAATAAAAGGATTGTTTTGATACAAAGCTTTATAATCATCAATTCGTTCCTTGCCGGTTTGTTGGGAGATGGCCGCCGCTACGCCAAAAGCAGCCAAGTTGGAGAAGACATAGATTAACACAAAATACACCACCGCAGCAATGCCATCGATGGTATTGCTGCTGATCGCCACCAGGATAAAGCCCACCTGCGCACTGGACGAAAACGCCAGGAAGCGTTTGATGTTTTGCTGCCGCAACGCAAACAGGTTACCCACAATCATGGTGGCAATAGACAGTATCATTACCAGGTTGTACCAGGTATCGTGCATGGGTGCAAAAACCTTATACAAGGTAGTCAGCAAAATAAAGGCGATGGACCCTTTGGAAATAACCGATAATACGGCGGTAACCGCAATGGGGGCACCCTCGTACACATCGGCCGTCCACAAATGAAAGGGAACGATGGATAATTTAAACCCAAAGGCGGTAAACAAAAATACAAAAGCCAATACCTGCAGGGGACTGCCATCCAGCAGGGTCGGCATAGCGTCAAAAGCAATGGCGCCGGTAATGCCATACATTAACGAAATACCAAACAATAAAATACCGGAAGAGAAAGCAGATGACAGGATCATTTTCATGGCGGCTTCTGAGGCAATTTTTTTCTCCAAATCAAAATTGGCCATGGCGGCAATCGGTAGGGTAGAAAGTTCAAGTGCCAGGAAAAACAGGAGGAAGTTACCACTTGAAATCATAAAGAACATGCCCATTACGGCCGACAATAACAGGATGATAAATTCCGGCAGGTGTTCGCTTTTCTTCAACCAGTCGGCAAACAACAGGGAGATCAAATAGATACCGCCACTCAATATACTTTTTTGAAAAGCCATCAACCCATTGGTATAGTACATGCCGCCAAACAAATTGCCCTCATAGTTATAAAAGAAGCTGGCAATAAAATTGGCGAGCAATAAAGTTTGCACCAGTGGCAGCAAGCGTTCGTTCTTCATCTCCCAACCCACTTTTATAATGAGTAGCAGGAAGAGGATAAAAGCGATCAGCAGTTCCGCTTTCATTAAAACAAAAAAGTCGTTCAACATACAGTTTACAATGTGGAATAGAGGCCCTGTTTACGCAAGGTGAACATGGCCGCATCCGGTATAATGCATTCTTTATTTCATTGGCCTATTTAACCGATAGCTTTTGCATAATAATTTCTGTGGCCGGGCTTACCAATTCGTTCAACCAAAAGGGCGCCAGTCCGATGGCAAGAATTCCCGCCACTAAAATCAATGCTGCCAGTTTTTCGTTCCAACGGGCATCGGGTAAATGACTAAAACTTTCTTTCATTGGCCCCATCGCGGTTTGCCCGATGGCCCTTAGGATATACACTGCCGTTACCACGATGGACATACAGGCAGCAATGGTGGCTACCCGGTGAAATATACCCGGGTTTTGCCAGGAGCCCACAAATATTGTCATCTCGGCCACAAAGCCACTCAGGCCCGGCAAACCGAGCGAACACAATCCAACTATAAATAAGATGGTGGTAATAAAGGGCATTACTTTTAGCAGCCCGCCCATTTCATTTACCTGGCGTGTATGGGTGCGTTCGTAAATCATTCCAATAACGGCAAAGAAAAGGGCTGTCATCAGTCCATGAGATACCATTTGCAACACCGCACCAGTCATCGCTGTTTTAGTTAACATACCAATACCAAGCAATACAAAACCACAATGGCTTACGGAAGAATAGGCGTTAATATATTTCAGGTCCTTCTGCATCATGGTAGCAAAGGCACCATATAAAATGGCAATGGTAGATAATACGATGATGATGTTGGCATATTCCTTTGCGCCATCTGGCATGATATAGGTGGCTACCCTTAAACAGCCATAGCCGCCCAATTTCATAGAAATGCCCGCCAGGAACATCGAACCTGCGGTGGGTGCCGCGGAATGGCCATCGGGTACCCAGGTATGAAAAGGAAACAGGGCGGTAAATACGCCAAAACCCACAAACAACAAGGGAAAACAAATCATTTGTACTTCCACCGGGATATCTAGTTGCGACAATACCATCAGGTCGAAGCTTCTTTCGGGCCCGCCAAAATATAGCCCCAGCAAACCAACTAACACCAACGCGGAGCCGCCCATTAACAGCAGGGCCAGCTTATTGGCAGCATACTCTTTTTTGCCACTGCCCCAGATGCCGATCAACAGGTATTTAGGTATCACGGCAATTTCCAAAAAGAAGAAGAGGATAAACAGGTCGAGGGAAATAAAGAATCCGTAGGCCCCAAAGCTAAGCAGTACCAGCAGGAAGAAAAACTCTTTTGTCATTTTTTCAACATTCCACGAAATGAGCACGCCGGCAATCACTACAAAGGCGGTTAACAATATCATGGCTATGGATATCCCATCCACCCCCAAATGAAAACTGATATGCCAGGAAGGGAACCAGTTGTATTGCAATTCAAACAACATTTGGGCTTCGTTGCCTGCGGCCCGTTCGTTACGGTAAACAAAAAACAGGGCAAGGGCCAGTAGCAATTGCAGCGAGGCGCCCGACAGCGTCACCCATTTTACCTGGGCCGTACGCTGCACCATCAGTATAACAACGGCGGTTAACAGTGGTAGTAAAAGTAAGAATGTTAGGTTCATTTAGGTTGCTTGATGTTGCCTGCCAAGTAGTTGTTTAAAAATGTTAATCGCCGGTTTCGCCCCCCATCCATATCAAATTGCGCATATACCTGCGGCTTGTAAAAAACACATTGTGATGAGCCGTTTATTGCCTGCTTTAACAGGCAATTTTCTTTCACAAACATCCTTGCCGGCCCAACCGGTTATTTGCCTATTTCCAGATATAAATAAACAGCATCGCCAGTGCAATTACTCCTCCCAGGAAATACATAGCGTATTGCTGCACTTTACCGGATTGCATTCCTTTGATCTGTTCTGATAAGGTAGTGGTGGCATTACCTGTGGCATTCACTAACCCGTCTACTACATTTTTATCAATCCACGCAGCAGGTTTGCCTATTAAATTAAAGATGATTTTTTTAGTGATAAACAGGTACAACTCATCGATGTAAAATTTGCGATACGCTGCCTTGTACAAACCGCCCAACGAACTGGCCAGGGCGGCCGGTCTTCCATTTTCGGTTTTATACATCCACATGGCCAGCAATATGCCCACCAACCCAATGGCCACGGGGGCAATGGAAAACTGCAGGTGAAATTCCGAAGCC
This sequence comes from Chitinophagales bacterium, assembly GCA_038330815.1. GTDB lineage: Bacteria > Bacteroidota > Bacteroidia > Chitinophagales > Chitinophagaceae > Ferruginibacter. The sequence continues at coordinate 3,287 of JBBQOJ010000232.1, forward strand.
AGCGGTGTACCATCCACGCTCACAAAATTTCCAAAGGGAATAAAACCCGCAGCGGCGGCACCTGCTGCCAGCAATACCAGGGGCAGTAACATCGCCACTCCTCCCTCACCGTGGGCAGGGTGATGCCCTTCCTGCTTCACCGTCTCCTTGTTCCAAAAAATATTAAAGTACAATCGAAACATATAAAAAGCTGTGAGGCCCGAGGTAACCAGCGCGAGGTAATAAACGGTGGTATTTTGCTGCCAGGCTGCCAGTAAAATTTCTTCCTTACTAAAAAATCCGGCAAATGGCGGCACCCCCGAAATCGCCAGGCAGGCGATTAAGAAAGTGATATGGGTAACGGGCATCGATTTTCTTAAGCCACCCATATCCCTCATTTCGTTGCTATGGATATAATGAATCACCGCACCGGCGCCAAGGAACAACAAGGCTTTAAATAAGGCATGGGTAAACAAATGAAACATAGAAGCGGTATAGCCCAACCCGGGTTCGCCACCGGCACCCGATACGCCCAGGGCAAACATCATAAAGCCAATCTGCGACATGGTAGAATAGGCCAACACCCGTTTGATATCGGTTTGGGTACAGGCAATTACGGCTGCAAATACCGCGGAGAGCATACCCACCACGGTAACAATGGTTAAGGCGGGTGGCGACATGGAAAATACAGGAAACAATCTTGCCACTAAAAATACGCCCGCTACTACCATCGTTGCCGCGTGTATTAACGCCGAGACGGGCGTGGGGCCCTCCATCGCATCGGGCAACCATACATGCAAGGGGAACATAGCACTTTTACCGGCACCACCGATAAATACCAATACCAGTGCCCAGGTAAGCGCACTTACCCCCAGGAAAGTAGCCGCGGTGGCCGATTGCAGTTCGGGTGCGTTGGGTGAGGTAAGCCGCTCTATCAAAGTATTAAAATCCAGGGTACCGGCATAAAACGATAGGATTAATATTCCGATCAATAAGCCCAGGTCGGCAAAACGGGTAACGATAAACGCTTTTTTACAAGCCGCCACGGCACTGGGCCGGTCGTAATAATACCCGATCAGCAGGAAGGAAGAAACGCCCACCAACTCCCAGAAAAAATACATTTGAAAAATATTGGACGACATTACCAGCCCCAGCATGGAAAAAGTAAACAAGCCCAAAAAAGCATAATAGGTAGGGAACCTTTCTTCCCCTTTCATGTACCCAAGACTGTAAATATGTACCATCAGCGATACCAGGGTAACTACCACCAGCATCATTACTGAAATTGGATCGAGCATCACCCCCATGTCAATCGATAATTCGGGAGTAAACGCCAGCCAGGTGTATTTTAATGGCACCTGGTGTTGGTACACGCCATCGGCTTTACCGGAAACAAAAAAATATTGCCAGGCCGTATAAAATGATAATACGGTAGATGCCAATAATAAAGCGGTGGCAATTATACCAGCCGTTTGTTGCAGGTGCTTTCTGCCAAAAATACCCAGCACAATAAAACCGGCAAGCGGCAGCAAAGGAATCAGCAACAGCAACAACCCGGTGTACTTCCCCAATGGTTGCAACTGTAAAAAAGTGAACTGAATAAAATCATTCATAATATGGTTGATGGTACCTGCTGTTGCTTAACAACAGGAACGGTTAATATTTTAATTCCGCGGCATTGCCCACATCAATGGAACGATGGCTCCGGTATAAATTGATGATGATGGCAATGGCGACGGCCGCTTCGGCTGCTGCAATGGCAATCACAAAAATGGAAAAGAACAATCCATCCAGGTGATGTGGCCATAGATATTTATTAAAGGCTATAAAATTCAGGTTTACACTATTCAGCACCAACTCAATACTCATCAGCATGGTAATGAGGTTGCGCCTGGTAAAAAAGCCAAACATGCCAATGAAAAACAGGGCGGTGCTGATAAATAAAAAGTGGTATAGTCCGGGCTCCATCATATGGTTGAGGGTTTTGAACGTAAGGCAATCACAATACACCCAATCATGGCCGCCAGCAATAAAATACTGATTACTTCAAAGGGCAGCGCAAATCCATTTTCTTCAATGCCCAGCATTTGCTGGCCAATGTTGTTTACAGAAGGTGCCATGGGCGCTTCGGTAGTGGTGGTGAAAGTATGCTGAAGCAATTGTACCATGGTTAAGGCAAATCCGCAAAAGGTGGCGAGTGCTGCAAATACCTGTTGCCCGATGCGTTGTTTGGGTAACAGGTCGCCGGCCTGTTGGGTTAAAAATATCGAGAAAATAATGAGCACGGTGATTCCGCCAACATACACCACAATTTGTACCGCCGCAATAAATTCATACTGCATCCAAAAGTATAGGCCTGCAATACCAATCAATGAAAATAA
>JBBQOJ010000233.1:0-5640 GCA_038330815.1 Chitinophagales bacterium
GTGGCGACCGGCATTTTCATTTGCCTGCCATAGTGTAATGCAATACATGCACACTGCCTGGTTAGGCAGATAATTCATAGCGTTAATAATAGGAAAATATCCCCGGCAACCATAAATCCCCCGGCAACCCTAACTTCCCCTACAGCACTTGCCTGTTTCACCCGACAAATAACCACAACCATTCACTGAATTTTTCACAGGGAGATTTCTACCTGGCATGCATCGCTTTGCCGCATTTTTATGATTAGAAAGTAACTGATACGCACTGCCGTGAATATGGTAAATGTAGCATAACAGTTCATGACAGGTTATCGTATGGGTATAATTAACTTCATTCAATTATTGCTTGTGTATATTAAAAAATTTGCGTTCACATGGGTGTTATTCTTGGTGTTATTTTCCATTTTATAGGAGGCTTTGCTTCAGGTAGTTTTTACATGCCCTATAAAAAAGTAAAGGGTTGGCACTGGGAAAGTTTTTGGATTGTGGGTGGCCTGTTCTCGTGGCTGATTGTTCCACCGCTTGCTGCTTATCTTACCATTCCTGGTTTTGGGGAAATTATACAAAATTCAACCGGTACTGTATTGGGTTTCACGTATATTATGGGCCTGTTGTGGGGTATTGGCGGATTAACCTACGGCCTTGGCGTACGATACCTTGGGGTGGCACTCGGCAGTTCAATTATACTGGGATTATGCTCGGTATTTGGCGCCATTATACCTTCAATTTACTATTACTATTCACCCACTGAGGGTAAGGATACCATTGCGGATTTATTTGGTACTACCTGGGGACTCATGGTACTGCTCGGTTTGGCCGTTTGCGTAATTGGTATTATCATTTGCGGCAAGGCTGGGGCAATGAAAGACAAGGAGCTTGGTGGTGCGGAAACAGACGCCTCGGGCAGTGAATTTAAAATTGGCCTAGGCCTGCTGGTCGCCATCATTTCCGGGGTATTAAGCGCCTGTTTTAGTTTTGGAATAGAAGCGGGTACTTCGATGGGTATTGTGGCCAACGATATTTGGAAGGCAGCCAATCCCGGCCAGGGTGAGTTTTTGTATCGCAACAATGTTATTTTTGTGGTGATCCTCTGGGGTGGATTAACCACCAACCTTATCTGGTGTTTGATATTAAATATCCGCAATAAAAGCTTTGGTGACTATACCAACAAAAGAACGCCGCTATTAAAGAATTATATATTGTGTGCCATCGGCGGTACCATGTGGTTTTTACAGTTTTTCTTTTACGGTATGGGAGAAAGCAAATTGGGCAATGGCGCCAGTTCGTGGATATTACATATGTCATTCATCATTTTGGTGGCCAATATGTGGGGGCTGGTATTAAAGGAATGGAAAAATGTGAGCAAGAAAACCACCCGTACCATTATCCTGGGCATCGCCACCATTATCTTGTCGATATTAATTGTAGGTTTTGGTAATTCGCTGAAAATGGGGTTTTAATCAGCAAGGTGTAGCAATCAACAGTAACCACTATTATAAAAGTTTAAAAACATAGATATGAGTACAGTTAACAATCCCGGTATAGCAAACAGTGCTGTAGGGGCAGAAGATTTTAAACACGTTAGTTACCTGTGGGATGAGGAAAAAGCGGCCGCCCTGGCGGGTGATGAGGTAGCACTGTTAATTTACCGCTCTAATTTGCTGGGTGCCGATCTTCGGCTCACTAATTATGGTGGTGGCAATACTTCCTGCAAGGCCATGGCCAAGGATCCTCTTACCGGCGAAGCAACGGAAGTGATGTGGGTGAAAGGCTCGGGAGGTGATATCGGCACACTGAAGAAAAGTGGCTTGGCAGCATTGTATGTAGAGCGCCTGCGCAGCTTGAAAAATGTATACCGCGGAATTGAATTTGAAGATGAAATGGTAGAATTGTTTAATCACTGTATCTACGACCTTGCTTCCAAAGCGCCCTCCATTGATACGCCCCTACACGGATTTTTACCCTTCAAACATATCGATCATTTACACCCCGATGCCGCCATCGCCATTGCAGCAGCGAAGGATGGAAAAAAGATTACGCAGGAACTGTTTGGAGGTACCATCGGCTGGGTAGAATGGCAGAAGCCAGGTTTCGATTTGGGCCTGCAGCTAAAGCAATCCCTGGATGAAAACCCTGGTATCCGCGGGATCATGTTGGGCTCCCACGGTTTATTTACCTGGGGGGATACTGCTTATGAAAGTTATGTAAACACGCTGGAAGTGGTAGAGCGTTGCGCAGAATACCTGGCCGATAACTACGGCAAAAAAGGGGATGTGTTTGGGGGTGCAAAAATTACTGCCGCCGCTAAAACTGATCGCCTAAAACAAGCTGCTACCCTGGCACCTGTATTACGTGGTTTCTGTTCTTCTAAAACAAAAATGATAGGCCATTTTACCGATGACGACCGTGTGTTGGAATTCATTAACTCCAACGACCTGGGAAGACTCGCGCCATTGGGTACAAGTTGCCCCGATCACTTTTTACGTACCAAGATTAGTCCTTTGGTACTGCCACTGGCTGCCGCAGACGATTTGAGTGATACCGTTTTCATCAAAGAGAAACTGGCACCTGAGTTTGAGGCCTACCGTAAAATGTATGCGGGTTATTACGATACCTGCAAACACCCAAACAGCCCGGCTATCCGCGATGCTAACCCCGTTGTGTTATTGTATCCGGGCGTAGGTATGTTCACCTTTGCAAAAGACAAGCAAACAGCCAGGGTGGCAGCAGAATTTTATATCAATGCCATCAATGTGATGAAGGGCGCGGAAGCCGTCTCCGAATATACTTCTTTGCCGAGGCAGGAAGCCTTTAATATCGAATACTGGTTATTGGAAGAGGCGAAGCTGCAACGCATGCCAAAACCAAAGGCATTAAGTGGCCGGATTGCCCTGGTAACGGGTAGCGCCGGTGGTATTGGCAAAGCCATCGCTAAAAAATTTGCCGATGAAGGTGCCTGTGTTATTTTGAACGACATTAATGAAGACAGGTTGAAAGCTGCCCAGGAAGAATTTACCAAACTATATGGCAGGGATACGGCAGCTACCACGATAATGGATGTAACCAATATTGATACCATCGGCAAGGCAATGGAAGATGCGGCCCTGGCATTTGGTGGTGTAGACATCATCGTAAACAACGCCGGTATCAGTATTTCAAAAACCATCACCGACCATACCATTGCTGATTGGGATAAACTCTATGATATCCTGGTGAAAGGCCAGTTCCTCGTATCTCAGGCTGGAGTGGCCATTATGCGTAAACAAAATTTTGGTGGCGATATCATCAACATCGTTTCTAAAAACTCTGTGGTAGCCGGACCTAACAATGCCGGTTATGGTTCAGCAAAAGCAGCACAGGCACATCTTAGCAGGCTGATGGCGGCCGAAGTGGGTGGTGATAAAATTAGGGTAAACACGGTGAACCCGGACGCAGTAATTGCCGATTCAAATATCTGGGCAGGCGGATGGGCAGAAGGACGTGCCAAAGCATATGGCATTACTGTAGATGAATTGCCCGCTTACTATGCCAAACGCACCCTGTTAAACGAAATGATATTGCCGGAAGACATCGCCAACGCCTGCTTTGCACTGACAGGTGGGTTATTGAATAAATCCACCGGTAATATCCTGAATGTAGATGGCGGAGTCGCTATGGCTTTTGTAAGATAAATACGTTTTTCTCATATATAGCATATACGCAATCGTAAAAGGTTGATGATTTTCTAATCTGTCAACCTGTTTTTTTCCTTTATTGTTTTTAACTTAAATGTTTATAATGGGAGATCAATTGGCAGATACTACCTTAACTGCCGGTCAACCGCCAACGGTTACTGTGGTAAAACGAATGGCCTTCAAGATGGCCCTGCATCCTGGTTGCGAAGCGGAATACAAACGCCGGCACGACACGTTATGGCCCGAACTGGAAGCGCTCTTAAAAACCACTGGCATCAGTAATTATTCCATTTTTTTAGATGCCACTACCAACAGTTTATTTGGTGTACTAACCTGCACCGATTCACTTGCCATGTACCAGCTGCCACAACACCCGGTGATGCAGAAATGGTGGGCCTACATGAAGGATATTATGGACAGCCATCCCGACAATTCCCCGGTTAGTATTCCACTGGAAGAAGTGTTTTATTTACCGTAATTTACACACCCATCCTGCTATTAAATGTTTGAATATGTTACTTAATAAACGATTGATTGAAGAAAGCAATGCCGTGCTGATAAAAGAGCACGAGCGCAGTTTTAACCATCTTGCCGAAGGGATTTCTGACCTTACGGCTATTTTACAAAAGTTGGTGGATTTCCAGGTAGCCATTCCAAGCTGGGCCCTGGGCACCGGCGGCACCAGGTTTGGCCGTTTCAGCGGCGGAGGTGAACCAGGCAACCTGGAGCAAAAAATTGAAGACATCGGTTTACTGCATGCGCTCAACCAGTCGAGCGGTGCTATTTCCTTGCATATTCCCTGGGATATTCCCTCCAATGCCGCCGACATTAAATCGCTGGCTGCCATGCATTCGCTTAAATTTGATGCGGTTAATTCCAATACCTTCCAGGACCAGGCAGGGCAGGAGAACAGTTATAAATTTGGCTCCCTGCAACATGTGAATAAAAGCATCCGTAAACAAGCCATCGAGCACAATATTGAAGTGATACGCCAGGGCGACGCACTGGGATCAAAAGCCCTCACCGTTTGGCTGGCAGACGGTTCCTGCTTTCCCGGCCAGTTAAATTTCAGGAAGGCGTGGCAAAATACGTATGAAAGCCTGCAGGAAATTTATGCGGCCCTACCCGCCGACTGGAAAATATTTGTTGAATACAAAGCTTATGAACCCAACTTTTATTCCACCACGGTGGGCGATTGGGGGCAGTCTTATCTCTACACCTCCAAATTAGGTACGAAAGCATATACCCTGGTAGACCTTGGCCATCATCTACCCAATGCCAACATAGAACAAATTGTTTCTTTACTAATGATGGAAAACAAACTGGCCGGTTTTCATTTTAATGATAGTAAGTATGGGGATGATGATTTAACCGTAGGGAGTATCAATCCTTACCAGTTGTTTTTAATTTTTAATGAGTTGGTGGAAGGAATGGATGCACGGTCCATGCACCATGCGAACGACCTCGCCTGGATGATCGATGCCAGTCATAATGTAAAGGATCCACTCGAAGATTTATTGCAATCCATTGAAGCAATCATGATCGCCTATGCGCAGGCATTGCTGGTGGATACACCTGCCCTGAAAGCAGCGCAGGAAGTGAACGACGTAGTCACGGCACAGGAACTATTGCAGGCGGCTTACCGTACCGATGTACGGCCACTGGTGGCGGAAGCCAGGCGGCAGGCTGGTGGAGCGTTGCAGCCGGTTCAATTATTTCGTTCCCTCAAAGTGCGGGAGCAATTGATTAAAGATAGAGGACAGGTAACAGTGGCTACGGGCTTGTAAAATACCCGTTGTGCCCAGGTTTACCTGGCTGGCAAAATAACTAACAAAGAAATCGGTTGTTAACATGGTAAACGGGTACTTTTCCCGTTGGCATAACTGCTGCTAAAATAGTATCCGGGAGTAAGGTCAAACATTGTCTTCTTCCGTGTTTTAATACACAGCATTTAATTCTTCCCCTG
>JBBQOJ010000234.1:0-5618 GCA_038330815.1 Chitinophagales bacterium
GCGCCTTTAAATTTATCAAAATTCCAGCGCGGTATTTTCACAATTACATAATCCAGTGCCGGTTCAAAATAAGCCGAGGTACTTTGGGTAATTTGGTTTTTTAATTCATCGAGGGTAAAGCCCAGTGCCAGTTTCGCCGCGATTTTTGCAATGGGGTAACCGGTAGCTTTACTCGCCAGGGCGGAGGAGCGGCTTACCCGGGGGTTAATTTCCACCACAATCAATTCTTCGGTTTGCGGGTTGATTGCAAACTGAACGTTGCAACCACCGGCAAAATTTCCCAGGGCACGCATCATGCGAATGGCCGTATTGCGCATTTCCTGGTAGGCGGTATCGCTCAGCGTCATGCAGGGTGCTACGGTAATACTGTCGCCGGTATGTACGCCCATGGGATCAAAATTTTCTACCCCACATATGATGACCACGTTATCATTCAAATCTCTCAACAGTTCCAGCTCAAATTCCTTCCAACCCAATACTGCTTTTTCTACCAACACCTCATGGATGGGCGACGCTGTTAACCCGTTATTTAAAGCTTCATCTAATTCATCCTTTTTAAATACGATGCTTCCGCCACTGCCACCCAGTGTAAAGGATGGCCGTATCACCAGGGGGAATCCAATTTCCTGTGCAAACTCCTTTCCTTCCAGGAAGGAATTGGCAGTTTTGGCCGGGCAAACAGCAATGCCCATTTCAATCATCCAGTTTCGAAATTTCTCACGATCTTCTGCCTTATCGATGGCCTTGATATCGACGCCTATTAATTTAACATTGTATTTTTCCCACACGCCCAATTCATCGGCCTCTTTACAAAGATTTAGCGCTGTTTGGCCCCCCATGGTAGGCAACACTGCATCAATATCATTTTCCTCTAAAATCTGCTCAATGCTTTCTACGGTTAATGGCAGCAGGTATACCCGGTCGGCCATCATTGGATCGGTCATGATCGTGGCCGGGTTACTATTTATCAAAATAACTTTTACCCCTTCCTCCCGGATGCTTCTTGCTGCCTGGGTACCAGAGTAGTCAAATTCGCAGGCCTGGCCGATCACAATGGGGCCGGAACCTATAATTAATACTGATTTTATGGAGTTGTCTATTGGCATAATTTGATGTGCATCTATAATGGCGTGCAAAAGTATAGAAAAATGAGGAGTAAAATGAAAGTTGTACCGTTGAGAAAACGTACAAATACTACTAAGCCGGCTTAAAATACTGACTGCTTTTTGTTGTAGTAAGGTTAAAGACGGCGCCTAATTCCATGAAATGGGGGGATAATTCAAATATTATTTTGCCCTCCCCCTGCTATGAACGATTTTTGTTGAACATCAAAAAAAGCAGGTTTGCAGGTAACGCGTTTTAAATTTCAACAGCAGATATGGTTAGTAATGGCCCTGGGGATTTTGCCCGCCTTTGGTTGGGCCCAGTTTTTTCCGGTAAAAAATTACCCAAAGGGTTATTTTGGCTGGCCGTTGGATGCAAAAAAAGACCTTGCGGCCAATTTTGGAGAATTAAGGCCCAATCACTACCACATGGGGCTTGATTGCAAAACTGACCAACAGGAAAATAAGCGGGTGCTGGCAGCAGCAGCAGGTTATATTGCCAAAGTAAAAATTGAACCCTGGGGTTTTGGCAGGTGCATCTACATTAACCATCCCAACGGCCTTACTACCTTGTACGCCCACCTCAATACTTTTTATCCGGCGCTTGAAAACTACATCACTGAACAGCAATATAAACTGCAAAGCTGGAAGGTGTACCTCGATATCCCGGCCGGTTTGTTACCCGTTACAAAGGGCCAGTTTATCGCGTATAGTGGCAATACCGGCGGTTCGCAGGGGCCGCATGTACACTTTGAAATCAGGGATACCAATACTGATAAGGTGCTCAACCCATTGTTATTTGATTTCCCGGTGGCCGATAATATTCCGCCTGATATTTTACGGCTGGCAGTATACGATCGTTGTTTGAGTACGTACGAGCAGTCGCCAAGAATTTATCCACTTAAAAAGGTGAATGGTGTGTATACCACTACACCAGGAGTGATTTTGGCCAATACGGATAAAGTTAGTTTCGCCATTACTGCTTACGACCGGTATACCGGATCCACTAATCAAAATGGTATTTACCAGGCTGTTTTATACGATAATGAATCACCCCAGGCCGGCTTTCAACTGGATAGTATCGGGTATGATGAAACCAGGTTCTTAAATGCCCACATTGATCATAAATTGCGAAGTGCCGGCGGATCGTATGTGCAACACCTGAGCCGTTTACCGGGATATCCCCCGGGTGTTTACCGGGAGGTAAATGGCGATGGGGTGATCTACCTGGATGATGATAGCACCCATCACCTGAAAATTGAGGTAAAAGATGCGGATGGCAATACGTCCTTGCTAAAGTTTGATATTCGCCGTGGCCCGCTCCGAAAAGAAAAGGGGCCATTTAACCAGGCAATTTTCTTTCAGCAAAAATATTTTCACCCTGGCTTTATCAATGTTTTTGAAAACAATAACGTCCGCTTCTTTCTGCCTGAAAATTCGCTGTACGACTCTATTCGCTTTACCTATAAAGAAACAATTCCCGTAAATGGCAACCCCATTTACCAGTTGCACAATGGCAATATACCGGTGCATGGCATGTTCCCGTTAGCCATCCGCAACACCGAAACGCCCTACCCTGATAAAATGGTAATTCGTTGGTGGTGGAATAGCAGGGATAGTTATGCGAAAGCCGTTCCGGTATCCATTGGCAATGAAACGGGTTGGTACCAGGCAGCCTTCAGAACCTTTGGTAACTTTCAACTATTAACAGACACCCTGCCCCCGGTAATTACACCCATTGGTTTCAGGGAGGGCATGAATGCGGCACAACTTAAAAGGCTTGCATTTGTAATTAAAGACAATACAGAAGATCTGGTAAATTTTACCGCCTTCCTCGATGGGCAATGGCTACGGTTTAGCAACGACAAAGGCGCTACTTTTATATACACTTTTGATAAATATTGTCCGCCGGGCCGCCACGAACTTGTACTACGCGTAGAAGACCTTGTGGGTAATGTCACCGAAAAAACTTATCATTTTACCAGGTAAGCCTGGTAGCATATAAATAAAGACCAAGGCAATTTTACTACAAACACCTACACATGATAACATTGGCAGAAGGAAAGAAAGCGCCTGCATTTAAAGGCTTGGACCAGGATGGCAAACCTGTTTCACTCGCCAATTTTAAAGGCCAAAAACTGGTGCTCTACTTTTATCCTGAAGATGGCACCCCCACCTGTACCGTGCAGGCCTGTAACCTGAGAGACAATATCGGGTTACTTAAAAAGAAGGGGTTTAGTGTGGTAGGCATCAGCCCGGATGAAGTGAAGAAACATAAAAAATTTGAAGCGAAGTTTAGTTTACCCTTTACCTTGCTGGCTGATCCGGAGCATACTATTATTGATGCCTACGGGGTTTGGGGCGAGAAGCAATTGTATGGCCGTAAATATATGGGCTTACTGCGGACTACCTTTTTAATAGACGAAAAAGGAGTAATAAGAAAAATATTCCTGAAACCTAAGAGTAAGCAGCATGCAGAAGAAATAATAAAAGCCTGGATTGACCTTGAAGCCTGATATCACCATCAAAGAAAACTCGCTGATTGCCCGGTTGGCCGCCTGGAAAATGCAGAGCCACGCGGTGGCATTGGTGTTAGGCAATACCATTCATTTACATCATATTACCACCAACGGTTTTTTAAAAAATGAGCGATTGGTGAAACATGAGTACTGCCATGTACGCCAGTACCGGGAGCATGGTTATTTCCCCTTCCTATTGAAATACACCTGGGAGTGGATGCGAAAAGGGTATTATAATAACCGGTTTGAAGTGGAGGCCAGGGCCGCAGAAAATCAACCCTTCCCTGGTGCAGGACATTGGCCATTTTCACCTTAGCGGGATGGCGCAAAATAACGGGTGTGCTGCGATACATCTCAATCAAATACCCATTCTACTTCACCAAACCCGTAACTTTTTTCAATTACATCGTGGGTAATTAGCTGGCCGTTGGCAGCAACGCCTTTTATCAAGGTGTCAAACACCATACTTCCCTTCCGCAGTTTTACTGTTTTGTTGAGCTGGTACAACCTGCTGTTGTATTCTGCCAGCATCGACGCATATGATTTTGTTAAAAATTGTTCGGTTCGAGCCATTACCTGCCGGTGTAAAATTTCCGTGAGGGTAGGCAAATCATATTGTTGACCGGTTGCCTGCGACAGGGAAATGGGATTAACCAACTGTGGATCAAACTCAATTTGGTTGATATTGAAGCCTATCCCCACCACGGCCCAGTTCCAGTCGTTACCACTAAATTTATTTTCAATCAGAATTCCTCCTGCCTTTCTGTCACCCCAATAAATATCATTAGGCCATTTTATGGTTGTTTTATCACCGGCAAATTGATGGAAAAAATCGAAAGAAGCCAGTGCCACCGCGGTTGACAGCTGGAAGGGATGGATAATATTTAGTTTCCTTGGCGTTAGTACGATACTCAGCGCGATATTGTCGTCTTTCCCCGTTGACCACGCTTTTCCCCGTTGGCCTTTCCCCTCCGTTTGGTGTGCCGAAAACCACGCATTTCCATGTTTCGCCAATCCTGCATGAACCATTGCCATGGCATAGTTGTTGGTACTATCAACCTGCTTTAAAATTACGAATGGAAAACCCGTGGGTGGCATAATGCAACGATTGGTAAAGAAATAGTACTTTTGAAGACCCGCAAGCTACCTACAGTTAATGAAAAAACAAAAGTTAACCGTTGTAGTTGCAAGTAACCATGGTACTGCCATGAAAAGTTAATTTAAACAGCATATAATTTGAACAATCTTTCCTTATTAGCCAACCGAAAAAAAAGCAATATTAAGCGGCTAACAAAAAACAGCAAAATTTTTAAGTCTATTATCCATGCCATCCAGGAAAAAAAGGGGGAACGAATCATTAGCCTGGACCTGCGTAAGATTCCTGAAGCCGTGGCCGACTTTTTCATCATCTGCGAAGCAAGTAATAATACACAGTTAAAGGCCATTGCTGATTTTGTTGAGGAGGATGTGAAAACCAAATGTGGGGAAGCCGCTTATAAACATGAGGGAAGGCAGGCCCAACAATGGATCCTGATCGATTATGTTAACGTGGTAGTACATATCATGTTGCCTGAACCCCGCAAATTTTACCAACTGGAGGAAATGTGGAGCGATGCTCTCGTAACCGAACACAACGATTAATACCACTGCTGCTGGTTAAGCAGTTAAACCTAAATAATACCGTAAGCAAGCAATCATGGCAGAAGATAAGAAATCAGAAACGAACAGGAAATTGAATCCCACTACTACCCCCGGCGACGATCCCTCCAAAAACAAAAACCGTTTTAATATATATTGGGTATATGGACTGGTGTTTGCAGCCATCATTGGTTACAACCTTTTTCGCGGCGCCTCCACTACCGGTATTGAAACCGACCAGATTAAGTTTACCGAATTGGTAAGGAATGGGGATGTAGAGAAAATAAAAACCATTCGCAATAAGAAGATTGTACGGGTATTTTTAAAAAATGAAACGCTCACCAACAAGTCGGCTTAT
>JBBQOJ010000235.1:0-5603 GCA_038330815.1 Chitinophagales bacterium
ATTGCACCTAAAAGCGGATAGTCATTAAAATTTTCTATAACAACAAACGGAAAATGGTTGGGTATTTCGTTCCAACAATCGTAGGCCGATTGACCGACGGTCGTTAATCGCATTTCGCCTTCAGCTATTTCTCCAAAAAAATGTTCCCTGTTTTGGGTGCAGATGGTTATAAAATACAGGGCATTGCTACCATAATCCCACCCGGGCAATCGGGCAGATGCAATGCGGTATTTGTGTTGAAATTTATCTGCCATGTTGTTTTTTTGTTTGTAGAGAGACGCAATAAGTTGCGTCTCTCTACAAATTACCCATTTCCTCACATTAATCAAATAATTCATTGACCTTGTTTTTATTGGCTCGCGCTTATGCAAAAACTCATGCCCGGTTTGGTGTTTGTAGGCGAATTGGAATGAACCTTTCTGCAATTTTTCTTTTTGTTCAAATGGTGGTTTAAAATTCGTAATCATAAAATTTTATTAACTGGTAATGCCGGTTGGGCAGAAGCTTCAGAATATTAATTCAAATGCATCGTGTTTTATTGCCGAGATAACACCAACATTAATTTCTTTCTCTACATTAACAACAAGGGCATGTGCTAACACATCAATCTTTATCCATCAGCAGGCTGGCCAACGGGTAACCTCGTTATCGCACACTGCCTGGCAATGGTTACTTACCCCCCTGCAACCTTTAGCTTAAAAAGGTTATCTCGGTGAAAACATTATACATGAAGCAATGTTGTTGGAAATTTCTTTGGCTTTGTTGAGCACCTCCGTCCTGGCACAAAAGCACCGGCTATCCATCGATTATAAACCATCGGTAAGTTATATTGGCCGGCAGCAGCAGCACTTCAATCATTAATATATAAAATCCCGCCAGGGCAAAACCAGTTTTAAGAATGCGGTTAGCCTGCTTTACCATTACCAGCTAAAGGAAAAGTGGAGGGTAGCTGGCGGTGTGGAGTACAGCGGGTAAGGACAAAACATCCGGTTCAACACCCATCCGGCCACAAACAATCCCGTTAGCCAGGTAGACTTTATAATTCAGCTGGAGTACCTCCGTGTGCCTTTATTGTTAGCGTATAGGCTACTAAGTAACCCTGGCAGTAAACTATCGGTACATGGCGGCATCAGCCCTGGCATTGCCAACCTGCGGAAAGACAACTATAACGATATTATCCTGGAGGCCATCCTGCTGCCACCGGCAGAAAAACGGCATCGTAAAATTGACTATGCCCTGCCGCTGGTGGTAGATTTTCAACAACACCTGGCGCCCCGCCTTAGCCTTCACCTGGCTGCTGAATACCTGCTTGGACTTAACAATTCATTTTCCGACAACTATGGTTCGAGGTTTGGTGTACTTTCCTCTTTTGATAATTCCCGTGTAAGCCGGCTTTCAATAGTCACCGGGCTCACGTTATCACTTGATAAATAAGTTGGTAAAGCATAGAACCATCGGGGCATCCGGTAGAAGTCTTACTGATTGGCGGCCAATCGGTGGCGGTTTAGCCTACGCTATACCTGTGATTTTTATAAGGCATTCCGGTTGTGGGGTTGAAAAACTTATCCTACTTTCGGTTAAAATTAGGGTATGAAAAAACTGCTGTTGTTTATTAGTATCGCCATTGCAGGCTGTGGCGCCAAAAGCAATGAAGAGATTGCGAAAGATTTAATTGAGGCGAAAATGAAAACCACGCTGCCGGATTATTCGAAATATACCTCCCTTAACCATGGAGCGCTGGGAAAAGCCTCTTTGCCTTATGCGGAAACGGAACAGTACCTTATAAATTCCACTTCCCTTAAGCGATTCAATGATTCGGTTTCGGCCCTGCAACAGCAGGTGAACGAAAACAAGGGCGCTGGCGGCACCGCTTTTGCAGACAGGATGAAACAGTTCCAGGATAGTGTGGCGGCAGTGGGAGAACGCATCAGCACCGCCAAAATGAACTATACCCCCGAACAATTGTTTACCATGACGCATGCCTATAAATTAAAAGACGATGCCGGGCAGGAAAAAACCACGGAGCATACTTTTTACTTCGATAAGGATTTTACCAAAGTGGTAAAGATGAAAAAAGTGTACTAGTGGCAGGTAAAATTTATTAAGCAATATTTGGGACGGGCTATCCGTTCCAAGTCCTCTCCCGATGAAATGAATCGGGATGCGGGCTCACTGCTATCCCTCACCCTAAACGCTACATTTCAATTAACATCAAACCAATGCTCCCTGCTTTGTGATTCCGGTATAATAATTTGCGTTGGCTAAATGGTATTATAAAGCAGTAAGGTGTCAGCAACTTTTAAAAATATTCACCCATGACAGATCAACAACATGCCCCCGGTTCGCCGGATGTATTCAACCTGCAACGATTCATATCAGCGCAGGCTCCCTTGTATCCGACGGTAATTGCAGAGTTAGAAAAAGGGGATAAGCGGACACATTGGATGTGGTTTATATTTCCCCAGGTAGCCGGACTTGGCAACAGCGACATGGCGCAGCGCTATGCCATCAGTTCACTGGAAGAAGCCAGGGCTTATCTGCAACATCCCGGCTTAGGAGAACGATTACTGGAATGTACTTCGTTGATGCTTCAAATTGATAGCAAAACCGCCCACCAGGTATTGGGGTCTCCTGATGATCAAAAATTACAATCCTGCATGACCCTATTTTCCCTGGCCGATACCGCCCATCCCCTGTTTGTGCAGGTACTGGATAAATATTACAGCGGTAAAAAAGACCATCGAACCCTCGCCCTCCTACAGGCTCAATAAGCGCAGCCTGCTGTAGTGTTACGATCTTTTATCAAATGCGCTGCAAATTATATAGATGCCCTTCTGGCCTGGGTTTTAACTGAATCCATTGCAATTAAAAGCTCCAGTCGTGAAACCCAACCGTACAATAGTCCTCGATTTTTTTAAACGGATATATTATGACAAATGCGCTCTTTTGTTTGTTGCGGGAGTTTCAAACCGTCACTAAAATGTCGTTCGCTAAATAACACCGAATTGAAGCTTTGATCCATACGAACCTTTCAATTTGTACTGTGTATATTCATAAAATAAACCGCAAATATATAGCCCGTTGCCACGAAGATTTCACCAAACGGGCTACAAATAAAATGCACTTCCTGGCTGGGGGTTTCACCAAATACGCTTCAAAAAATAAAGCCTGTTCCATGAAACCCCGCCGTGTAAAAGTCCGCAAGTTTTTTTAGTAATTATTAACGCTATAAATATTATCCTGCTCCCCCGCCGTCCTCCAGTTGAAATTTCATTTTAAATAACGGGAAATCAAATTTTTGGGAAGGCCCCCGGGTGCCCATCATCCGGACCAGGCACTTCCTCATCTTCAATAGGGGTGGTATTGTCTGGATTAAGATCGGCGGCACTTTTGGTGTTATCCGGGTGTTGGGAACGCAATCTGATATAACCGCCGGCTTCAGGCAGGTTGGTAATGGGTGATTGCCCTAGCAAAGTGCTGGTTTGGTCGCTGTTGGTTTCCCGGTACCGGTTGCGGTAGAGGTGTTGATCATTAAAATGGTCGTGGTTGTAAAATTCCGGGAAGGAATCAGTGGTGTTGGGAGCGCCCAGTCCACCAAAAACATTGTGTACACTTGCTTCGTAGGCGGGGTCAAACCGCTCTGCTGCGTATTCGGGCAGTGCAGCCAATTGTTCAATGGTAACTCCTGGTAACAATACTTCTTCTGTATCTGCTGGCAGTTCCGCAATACCAATTGGAACTAGTACGTCGCGGCTATTGGGCTCCATTTTCTCATCCTCTAATGCGATCACCAGGTAGCGAACCTTTCGGCTTTCATAATCGAAAATCAATTCGGTTACCTTACCTAATTTTTCGCCGGCGGCGTCCCGTACTTTCCAGCCGCGGATATCTGCCTGGCCCTCCACGATTTCAAAATCGCTGCCGCCCAGTTGCTGCAACCGGGTATTTCTTTTATTATTATCAGTATCCATGATGATTGTTTTAACGAAGTGATTAATTACAATGGGATGATCAATTTGTATAGGCCGTGTCGGCAGAAAGGGCCACAATTTCAACCCGCCGGTTTTGCTGCCTGCCTTTTTCGGTAGTGTTGGTGGCTACGGGATTGGCCTCACCCACTGCATTTACAGTAATTCGGTTGGCATCCACACCATTGTTTTGCAGCCAGTTTTTCACCGCAATTGCACGTTGGTGCGCCAGGCTGTCATTGGCCGCCGCGCTACCCTGTGCATCGGTGTAACCATATACGCGCAAAGAACCTTTATTATATCGCTTACCAATAGAAGAAGCAACTTGCGCCAGCGCAGCTTCCGCGTTGCTACGAATATCGGCCTGGCCTTGATCAAACAATACGGTTTCGTCGATGGTGTAAATGCCATACCTCCCCGAACCCCGCACGGTTACATTTGTATTAGTGATTTCATCGTACCGAAGGGAAGGCGCATTAAAATCCACAACATTCCAATCGACCCTGGTGTTATCGGCCACTGGTGGCGCAACCGTTGCCGGAGTAGTATCCGTTACCGTCGGAGTGGCCGCAGTATCTTCCCTGTCCCTGGTTAAAAACCATACAAGGGCGATAGCACCCAACACCAATAATATCCATGGCAAAGGGGAAGCCTTTTTTTTTGGTTGAACATTTAATTCTGTCATAAGGGTGATTTGAAGGATGTACAATAGTTCTAGCTAAGTAAGGAATAATATTTTTGTGCCAGCCCGCTAGGTATGCTGGCCATATATGGCCCGGGTAAAATTGAGGTAATTTTTCACCAAAGAGGTAGTTTTTTATCCAGGCAATGCACTAGGGTGGCTGGTAGTATGGTACTAGCCATGGCGGATGCCCTTTCTATAAAAAGCAGTGGATGCCCACGCGTAAACATCCCCTCCCTGCAAAAGAACCGTCGCAAAAATTACCTGGCATCCTGGTAAATTTATCCTGCCTCACCGCTGGTATCCTCCTTGTTAAGCGTGTCTTGTTTAGCTTCTTCCTCCTGGTTTTCCAGCATTTCTTCGGCGATGGAAGCTACTTTTTTTCCTGCCTCCAGTTCGTTTCCCTGCAAGCCATTATTTTGGTTGGTGCCCGGGGTTTCTGAATAAATGGATGCGGGAGTGTCGGTGGTTGATTTTTCGTTTTTGTTCATACCGTCGTTTTATATTAAATGGTTAAAATTTTGTGCCAGTTTACGATACTACCAATTGGCGTTATGGTTTTTCCGATTGTTTGAAGTAACCAAATAACTATTTCAGGTATCGTGGTATTCAATGAACAATAGGCGAGGAAAATAAATGATTTTATCTATAGCTAAGTTTGGTGATTAGAAATGGATAGACACCGGATGGAGTCCGGCGCCTGGGGGGTGTCGGAAAGTCCTTAGTCGGGGTTGATTCGATATTTAAATAATATACTTTCCGGGTTAAGATTTATTATAGATTTGTGGTTACATAAATGTTGGAATGCACCAGCAATAATTCCCCAGATAAGATGGCGACAAATTAATGAAACAATTACCTCCAAGTTCCCATTTGCCAGTTGGCCAACTGGCAGCATGTTTTAATAATACATCTGCTACATACAAGTATTACTGGTTATTGGCCATTATCCA
>JBBQOJ010000236.1:0-5578 GCA_038330815.1 Chitinophagales bacterium
GAATGTTAACTACTATTCTAAAATTGACCTGTACTCGAACTACCTGAAAAAGGCTAAAAATGTAGACCTTTTCTGGACCAATCAAATAAGAATGAAAGTAAATAAATGGATCCAGGTAAGTTATACGATTGATATGTTATATGATGATGATGTAAATAATCCAGAACAACCCGCCAATGCGCTGGGCTTACAGGTGTTATCCACACTGGGTGTAGGTTTTGCCGCTAAATTGTAAATTCGCGACAACTAATTAATACATTTGCCCCCGGGTTTCGACGGGGGGCTTTTTATCATTTAAAATAATCAACTTGAATACGGCTACTTACCAGATTAAACTGGACCAGTTTGAAGGACCATTTGATTTATTGCTTTTCTTTATCGAGAGGGATGAACTGGATATATACAATATTCCTATTACCCGGATCACCAACGATTTCCTGGACTTTATACACAATTCGGAAAAACTCAATATTGAACTTAGCAGTGAATTCATATTATTTATCAGCACCCTCATGCGGATCAAGGCAAAGATGCTAATACCACGCAAGGAAATTGATGCACAGGGTAATGAGATCGATCCAAGGCAGGAATTGATTAATAAAATACTGGAGTACAAACGTTTTAAGGAAGCATCGGTAAAGATGGCCGAGTTGGAGGAAATAAGAATGTTGATGATCAAACGGGGCAACCTGCAGAAAGAGCTGTCGCAAATTGGTGAGGAGCAGGGAGAAGGCACGGAGATACAGGCCGTTACCTTGTTCAAATTGATGAAGGCTTTTGAAAAAGTGGTTTTTCGTTTAAAGGAAAGAAATAACAAGCCGGTTCATACGGTGGTGCAGTACAATTACACCATGGAAGAAAGCAGGGAGTTTATGTTGGATACCTGCCGAAAAGAGAAAACGGTATCTTTTGAAAAAGTATTTGATGCCTGTGAAAATCGTATTCATGCTATTTTTCTTTTTTTAAGTTTACTGGAACTGGTTCAACAGAAATATATGCTGCTGATTACCGGTGAAGGCAGGAACAATTTTATAATTGAATTCAACGAAAACAGGGAAGAAGATACTAATATGCCGCTTGATTATAATGAAATGACCAGTTTTTAAACATGCAACAGTTTGCTTTCCCATTTTGCCTCACCCTGTTAAATACACTATTCATCGGATAATTACATTCCGGATATTTCGCTTCCCTGCGTGGGCCTCGCTTATTAATTGAACACCCACAATAATATCGGTGATTGGGCGTCTGCTATATATTTTTGCAGCATACCTAAAAATACCGGTGATACGGTGGGGCATCCCCAACTCCGGCAAATGGACCTCGGCGAAACTTCACCAACGGGTACGCAGGAGTGACCATGTAAAACAACATATCGTTCAAAGGCATTACTATTCGTTTTTTCCAGTCCATGTAATTTAAAGGCAAGCCCAAACTTGCCGTAATAAGCGTTACCAATTCGATATTTTCCCAGGGAGGTACAATTGCTGCCTGGCCTATTTGAGAAAACGATACTATCGGCAACGGCACTACCGCCACTGCCATGCGTTACAAGGCCTTGATGCAATACCGAATCTTTTGTAAGATCATACACAAAAAAACGGTTGGTACCTGAAGGCAAACGCATATCCACCAGGAAACAAACCCGCTGGTTTAGCCCGTTTCGTTTAGCGAAGGTGTTTAAACCTTGGGTGAAGGCCTTCAGCTGAAGCGGCGGTTTTTCTTCTACCGGCTTAATAACCGTATTTTCACTACGGATGACAACCGGCTTCAACCGGTAGGCAAGGATAGAAAAGGCAAAAGCTATGAAAAGGGAAAAAGCAATTATTAAAGGGAAGAAAGATTTTAGCCGTTGCATAAAAGGTAGTTGCCATAGCAAGATGCTGAAAATTAAATGTTCCATAACTGCAACCACTGTCGTAACAAAAGGCTACTATTGACATAGTCATCAATCGGTACGCGCTATTTTGTAAGGAGAGGGCGCAGGGTTGCGAGGGATTTTGGATATTTCACTGCAATCACTCCCTGGATAACATGAAAAAACCAGCGCTGAGGGCCGGTTACTTACGAATTTGGTGCTAGCTGCTTATTGAAAATTAGCCGTTACTGTTACTTTATCCTTCATCATCCGTCTTAATTCCTGCGCAATGGAATTGGCATCAAGACCGATTTCCTGGTATAATTCTTTAAGTGAGCCATGTTCTACCAACCGATCGGGTATGCCCATAATTTTTACCTCTGCTTTATACCCATACTCATTCATAAATTCAAGCACCGCCGATCCAAACCCGCCTATCACGGTTCCATCCTCAATGGTAATCACCCGTTTAAACTTACCAAATACTTCATGTAATAATTCCTTATCAATCGGCTTCACAAAACGCATGTCGTAATGCGCAGGAGTAAGGCCATCGGCTTTTACATCGCGAATGGCAGCGGCTGCAAAATTACCCGGATGTCCAAAGGAAAGAATGGCCACTCCTTCCCCATCTTTTACCTTTCTTCCCTTTCCAATGGTAATGGCTTCAAAAGGAGTTTTCCATTCGGGCATTACTCCCTCTCCCCTTGGATAACGAATTACAAAAGGGTTGGTGGTGGTAGGTAATTGCGCCGTATACATCAGGTTGCGTAATTCTTTCTCATTCATTGGTGCGCTCACCACCATATTGGGTATGCAACGCATATACGCAATATCATAACAGCCATGATGGGTAGGGCCGTCTTCGCCCACCAATCCGGCCCTGTCTAAACAAAAAACTACGGGTAGGTTTTGAATGGCTACATCATGAATTACCATATCATAGGCCCGCTGCATAAAACTGGAATAAATATTGCAAAATACCCGCATGCCCTGTGTTGCCAACCCGGCACTAACGGTAACCGCATGCTGTTCGCAAATACCCACATCAAAGGCCCGGTCCGGCATTTTTTCCATCATATACTTTAGGGAGGAGCCACTTGGCATAGCCGGCGTGATGCCTACAATGACACTGTTCATCTCTGCCAGTTCAATAATTGTTTGCCCAAAAACATCCTGGTATTTCGGCGGCTGCGGAATATCGAATTTTTTCTTTACAATTTCGCCGGTAATTTTATCAAACAGCCCGGGAGCATGCCACTTGGTTTGGTCTTTTTCTGCCAGGGCATATCCCTTTCCTTTTACAGTTTTGATATGTAATATCTTGGGGCCCGGAATATCTTTTAAATCCGACAGGGTGTCTACCAGTTTGGTAATATTATGACCGTCAATGGGCCCAAAATAGCGTAGGCGCAATGCTTCAAAAAGATTGCTGCTTTTGCTGACCATGCCTTTTAAACTAGCTTCCAGTTTGCTGGCCATCTCGCGACTGAAATTTTTACCTACCGGTAATTTACCCAATGCCTTCCAAACATTGTCGCGTAGTTCATTATAAGTATGGGAAGTGGTAATATCTGTAAGGTATTCTTTCAACGCGCCCACATTGGGGTCGATGCTCATGCAATTGTCGTTCAGGATGATCAACACATTGCTGTTGGCTGTGCCTGCATGATTCATTGCCTCAAAGGCAAGGCCGGCTGTCATGGCGCCATCCCCAATTACCGCGATGTGCTGCTTATCTTTTTCTCCTTTGTAATAACTGGCCATTGCCATCCCGAGTGCTGCACTGATGGAGGTGGAAGAATGGCCTACTCCGAAGGTATCGTATTCACTTTCACTCCTGTTAGGAAAACCGCTCAGGCCGTGGTACTTCCTGTTGGTGGGAAATGCCTCCCTTCTGCCTGTCAGTATTTTATGCCCGTAGGCCTGGTGCCCCACATCCCATACCAATTGATCGTAGGGGGTATTAAAAACATAATGCAATGCTACGCTCAATTCAACCACCCCCAGGCTAGCTGCAAAGTGCCCCCCATGAACGCTTACTACATCAATAATATATTGCCTCAGCTCATCACATACCTGGTGTAATTGTTCTTTTTTAAGTTGTTTTAAGTCCCCGGGTGAGTCGATATTGCTTAACAAGGGGCCAGCTTTAATTTCCATGCTTACTATTTTGCTTTGTAAAGGTAGCTTTTTTAAGCCTTACCTTATAAGGGTGGTTATTGAAAAGCATGCCAC
Source organism: Chitinophagales bacterium (assembly GCA_038330815.1). Lineage (GTDB taxonomy): Bacteria > Bacteroidota > Bacteroidia > Chitinophagales > Chitinophagaceae > Ferruginibacter. The sequence goes on from JBBQOJ010000236.1 coordinate 4,097, forward strand.
AATTGTTCATGCCCTTTTTGGTAAATATCTCTATTCAAGTTTCATTAACTGAGGGGTAACGGTATTTATTGCATTTAATGGAAAAATGATGTTTTTAAGGACTGGTACCGGGCATCTTTTTCAATCCCAGTCTATATTTTCCCCAGGTAGTTTAACGTAGTTGATTAAAAATAGTTTAAACAGGATGGTTCTTCTTTAAAGCCGTACATATTGCAAAAGGTTCAATACCAGGTTGGGATCAGGACAATTATGCAAAAAGTGATCTCGTTCAACAGGTGCGCAAACGCCAGGATAATCCCCTTCCCTTCCATCCATTTCAATTATTACCTGGAAATGCAAGTGGGGTGGCCACCAGCCATTTTCTGCCGGCAGTCCAAAATGGGCTATTTCATCACCCTTATTGATAGGTGTATCCTTCTTGAGGTGTGTAATATCCCCCAGGGATACATGTCCGTATAAGGTATGAAACACGGTGTTATCTAACTGGTGCTGTAATATAATGGTGGCGCCATAGTCGCCAAACTGGTCATTGAAAGCAACACTGTGTACCTTGCCCGCCAACGGTGCAAATACGGCTGTGCCAGCGGATCCCCAAATATCAATGCCGAGGTGTACCGATCTTGCTAAAGTATCCGGTGCAGCGGGAACTTCAAGAATTGCCTGCCCGTTTTTACAGGGGCTGGTATCGAAAATATTACTCCTCCTGTACAACACCCGGTTTTCATTGTAGCCCCCAATTCCATATTTAGCACCGGTTTCAGCAAGTTGGTTGCTGATATAAATTGAAAATTTTTCTGTATTGGCGATATCGGCTTCTCCAAGTTCGTCAGAGTAAGCGGTAAAATTAAATGGGTGCAATTTTTCAGTACGCGGATCAAATTCAACCAGCGGGTGAAAAGCCAGCTGGTTATTTATCAACACCCTTTCAATGTCAATCATGCTTCTTTTTTTATTGCAGATAATGATTTTTAACCCAATGGGGCGATGTGAAGCCTTTACTTCCACTATGGGATTAAAATTCTATAGAACCAGTGTTGCCAATACTGAAAAATGGTCAGAAGCAAAATACCCATTCCAACTTTGGGAGATGGTGGCGTGTTTAAGTACGGTCCATTTATTTTTGATAAATATATAATCAATTGGCTGATCATTCCGCTCTTTTGGATGGAAGCCTGTAAACGTGCCGGTGGGCCCATAATGGGGATGCACAGATAAGCCATGGGTGTCGGTTAATCGCAGGGGATTGGCTTTATCTGTAATCACCTGTATCGGCTCATCTGCCGGCGTAGCGTTGAAATCACCGGTAATTACCGCGGGGGTGGTACCAGCGATGGCATTCACCTTTTGTATAAGTAATTGAGCGCTTTCTTTCCGGGCGATTTTACCCACATGGTCGAAATGCGTATTAAAAGCGTAAAATATTTTTTTTGATTTTTTCTCCCTGAATTTGGCCCAGGTGACTATCCTGGTAATGGCAGCATC
>JBBQOJ010000237.1:0-5557 GCA_038330815.1 Chitinophagales bacterium
CCTGTGGCGGTTACATTTCCCTCACTAAGCGACTGCATAGGATCTGCAACTGATACTTTGCCTTTTTTAGGTAAAATCAAGGTAACTACCGACGGGCCCATCAAACCATCGATGGAAACAGCAGCAGCATTTTGGATACCAGCCCCCAGTATTAACCCCGGGTGCGCTACATCGCCGGTTACAAACACCCCTTCCACTGTTTTATCAGCCACGCCACTTACCTTCGGGTAATCTTCGTCTACCCCTTTCAGGTACACAATAGTTTGAACGGCTTCATTTTGCAACAATGCCTTTTCTTCGGCGATCAGGGAAATTGCTTTCACGCCCACTTGTTGGCGAATGGCTTGCAGCCGGGAGGCGTTTAGTAAAAACGTTTTACCCTTTTGGGGAATAATTTTGATATCGGTATAGAAGGAGGAATAGAGCGATTTTACCAATCCTTCAAACCCATTAAACACACTCAGCACCAACACCTGGCAGGCAGTGGCAAATGCGATCACCCCTACCGTTACCCAGGCAATGATATTGATGGCATTAGCGCTTTTTTTTGCTTTAAAGTATCTCCAGGCAAAGGTTAGGTACATGGCCTCGGGCCCCGCGGGGTATTTAAATAAATGAATGGCAGCTACTCAGCGGGGGTGGATTCCGCTTTGTCGCCAGATGCATCCTCCTTCTTTATTTTTTCAAACAATTCCTCCATTTTAAATACATAATCAAGAGTGTCATCTATAAAAAATTTCAGTTCCGGAATGCTACGCAATTGGTGGCGAACCCTGGTGCCCAACTCCTTGCGTATTTCTTTGTTTTTTTCTTCAAACTTAAGTAAAGCTGCCTGGGTATCCTTTACCTGGAACATGCTTAAGTAAACCCTTGCTTCAAAAAGATCGGGCGTAATTTTTACCGCTGCAATGGAAATCATGCCTCCATCCAGCATCAGCAGGTTCATGCGCCGGAAAATATCATTCAATTCCTCGTTAATCAATCCCGCTACCTGCTTCTGTCTTTTCGTTTCTGTACTCATATTGTTAAAAGCTAAGGGGCAAATTTACTTGTTTATAACGATTTGGCGATTTATATGTCATCCTGGCTGGCTGTTGATAAAATTACGGGCGGCGATCTTCATCAGCTATTTTGTAACTCCATCATTGATTGTCACATCACAAAGTATAGGGTAATGGTCCGAGTAGGGTGCTTTAATCCGGTGATACTGCTCCACCGTCATATTTTTATCTACCAGTAGATAGTCAATCCTCAGGGTAGGCGACAGGTACCTGAAAGTGCGCCCAAGACCGGCTCCTTGTTGTATAAAGGCATCCTGCAATCCCTTTTTTACTGTAAAATAAGTATAAGAATTAGGCACATCATTAAAGTCGCCGCATACAATTACCGGGTAGGGGCTTTCGGTGATTTTATGGTAGAGGGAATCTGCCTGCTTTCCCCTGAACTGGTAGGCGTATTTAAGTTTTTTTACAAGTGTTGTAGAGTTACTCAAACCTGGTTTATCAGTTTGCCTGATTTTTCTGATGGTGGCATATTCATTTTCCTCAAATTTTACCGATTGCAGGTGTGTAGTAAACACCCTGATTGTTTTACCATTAAAATTAATATCTGCATAAATGAGGTGCTCTGCATTGTCTGAATAGCCAAATTGATAATTAGCCGTACCTGAAAAAGGATACTTTGATATAATAGCCACTCCCAGGTTGTAATGAACGTCTTCTACCACAGTTTTTACATAATAGGCATAAGGATAGCCGGCTTTTTTAAATATGGGCAGGATAGCATCTTTATCTATTCCCTTCGTATCTAAAAACTCCTGGAAACATAGTATGTCTGCCTTTTGGCTGGTAATCATGGAAATCATTTCCTTTCGTTGATCAATTCCCATAGGGTTGTCCTTACTTGTTTCACCCCAGCTGGAAAGATTGTAGGACAGGATGCGGAGGGTATTCGCTTTTTTTTCCACTTCAAAAGCGTTGTTAAAATGCAGGCCGGCAAATACAGCAATCTGCCGCCAGCTAAGGATCAATGCAACCAACGATAGCCATGCCCATTTCGACCGCGACACCAGCCAAAACAGGAAAAAAAATACTACTCCAAAAAAAAGAAGGGGAAATACCAGGCCAATGCCGGCGATCCACCAGAATTTGCCGGGAGGTAAAAAAGGTATCAGGCAGGCCAGCAGGTATACAATCACCAGTGCTATATTACCAACTTTGAAAAGGGAAGAAATAAATTTGATCATTATTACGATGCAGTTGATGGATAATTAGCTGTAAACTAAGTAACAAAACCGGTTACCCGTTGATTTTATTGCGCGATGATTCAATTAGGAAAATGTTGTCACCTACGATAGAACGCAATTTTGAATAATAACTTGTTTATAGAAAGCAATTACTGTACCCCGGCTGCGGGTTGAAAGTCTGCCATCACCGGGTAGTGATCAGAATAGGGTGCAATAATCCTTGCAAATTGGGTTACTTTAAACTGGCGGCCAGCTAAAATATAATCAATTCGAAGGGTAGGGGATAAATAACGAAAGGTTCTGCCAAGGCCCACTCCCTTTTTTACAAATGCATCCTGTAGATCACCTTTGATGGTAAAATAGCTGTAGGAATTGGGTACATCATTAAAATCACCGCAGATAATTACCGGGTAGGGGCTTTCCATGATCTTTTGTTTTACCAGGTCGGCTTCCTTGCCCCGGTAATAATAAGCATACCTGAGTTTGCGGATGATGGTGCGTGAATTTTTTAAACCGGTTTTGTCTGTACGTTTTATTTTTCTAAGTGCCGTGTATTGCTCGTTATCGAACCTCACCGATTGTAAATGAGTAGTAAATACCCTGATCTTTGTAGCGTTAAAGAGGATGTCTGCGTAAATTAAGTGCGCAGCATAATCCTCCTTTCCGTAGGCAAATTGCGCCGTATCCACAATCGGGTATTTCGATATAATAATTACACCGGTTTTGTGCTGTTTGTTTTCCAGCTCTGATTGTACAAAATAATGGTAGGGATACCCCATTCGTTTAAAATTTTCAATATTGGAAAAAGCAGCGTGCTTTTCTTTCCTATCATAAAACTCCTGGAAACAAAGTACATCCGCCTGTTGCCTGGCAATAAGGTCAATAGTCTTTGGACCGATATTGGTTTCGGTTGTTGTCGATTTATTGGTTTCACCCCAACTGGATACATTCCAGGAAAATACCCGCAGGGTGCCGGCAGGCTTGGCTACTTCGAAAGGCTTTCTGACATTAAATCCTCCGATTACACCCAGCTGCTGCCAGCTAATTATTAATGCAATCAGTGAAAGCAGGCTCCAACGCCACTGCACAACGAACCAAAACACCAGGAAAGCCACTACCAATAAAAAAAGAATCGGGAATATCAACCCAAGCACCGCGATCATCCAAAAATCCCCTGCGGGTATAAACGGTACCAGGCAGGCAGTTAGATAAAGGGCTACGATGGCAGCATTGCTTATTTTTAGTACGTTGACCAGGATTTTTGACATGAATAATAATTATAGCACTTCCACCGGTATGGTGTTGCTGGGGAAGTTAGAAATGACCGCTGCGAATTTATTAAATTTTACCTTACCGGATTTAGTTAGATGGTAGACAACCCATTGCCAGAGCCACTTTGAAATTGCGGGTAACCCCTGCCCATGTTTGTAGCCTGGGGCGACAATTCAATGTTATCATTAATTTTAATGAATTAACGTAATTAAATGGCATCCTTAAAATATCAGCTGGCAAAATTTCAAAATTTAAACCCTAACCCCTACCTTTGCGCCCTGAAAACAGACCTAACTACAAAAAATCTTGTTTATGGCCAATACCGGTAAAATTAAGTCAATCATTGGTGCCGTGGTGGACGTGCAGTTTGATAATGACAGTAACCTCCCAGAGATTCTTAATTCACTGGAGTTGAAGCGTGATAATGGTGATACACTGGTACTGGAAGTACAGCAACATTTAGGGGAAGACAGTGTGCGCACCATTGCGATGGACGGAACGGAAGGCCTTGTACGCGGTATGGTGGTAATAGATACCGGAAAACCAATCGCTATGCCGGTAGGCGATGCCATTAAAGGCCGTTTATTTAATGTAACCGGAGACGCCATTGATGGTTTGCCCCAGGTTAGTAAAGTGGGTGGCCGTCCCATTCATGCCAAACCACCCTTATTTGAAAACCTAAGTACTGCCAACGAGATTTTATATACAGGGATTAAGGTGATCGACCTGATTGAACCCTATGCTAAGGGTGGTAAAATTGGTTTGTTTGGTGGTGCCGGTGTAGGTAAAACCGTATTGATACAGGAATTGATTAACAATATTGCTAAAGCCTATAGTGGTGTATCGGTATTTGCCGGTGTGGGTGAGCGTACCAGGGAAGGAAATGATTTGATGCGGGAAATGATTGAAGCCGGTATTATGAACTACGGCGAAAAGTTTAAGCATAGCATGGAAGAAGGCGGATGGGATTTAAGTGCTGTAAATATGGAGGAGTTGAAAGAATCAAAACCAACTTTTGTATTCGGACAAATGAATGAACCCCCTGGAGCAAGGGCTAGGGTGGCCTTGAGTGGATTGACCATTGCTGAATATTTTCGTGATGGGGACGGCAGCGGCCAGGGTAAAGACATCTTATTTTTCGTGGATAATATCTTCCGTTTCACGCAGGCGGGTTCTGAGGTATCTGCCTTATTAGGACGTATGCCAAGTGCAGTGGGCTACCAGCCAACGTTGGCCACCGAAATGGGATTGATGCAGGAAAGAATTACCTCTACCAAAAATGGTTCCATTACCTCTGTACAGGCGGTATATGTACCTGCGGATGATTTAACCGATCCGGCTCCCGCTACCACTTTTGCGCATTTGGATGCCACAACGGTATTGAGTCGTAAAATTGCGGATTTGGGCATCTACCCGGCGGTAGATCCGCTGGATAGTACATCCAGGATTTTAACACCGCTGATTGTAGGTGATGAACACTATAACACCGCCAACAAGGTGAAGCTTATTTTACAACGTTATAAGGAATTGCAGGATATTATCGCCATCCTTGGTTTGGATGAGTTGAGTGATGAAGATAAATTAACGGTATCAAGGGCCCGTAAGGTGCAACGTTTTCTTAGCCAGCCTTTCTTTGTGGCAGAACAATTTACCGGCTTAAAAGGGGTATTGGTGCCAATTGAAGATACCATTCGCGGTTTTAATGCGATAATGGATGGTGAAGTGGATGAATACCCGGAAGCTGCCTTTAACCTGGTAGGCACATTGGAAGATGCTGTTGAAAAAGGTAAAAAGCTGATGGCAGCGGCGCAAGCCTAATCATCTCCAAAAAGCAGGGTGTTCTGTATGCCTTGCAATAATTATTAATTAAAAACCAAGTTCCCTTGATCGGGCCAGGTACATGACATTAGAGATATTAACTCCGGAAAAAAAAATATTTGGTGGCGAGGTGTATGGCGTGCAGTTGCCCGGTATTACCGGCTCTTTTGAGGTGTTGGATAAACATGCGCCCATGGTAAGTGCGTTAAAAGCCGGTAAACT
>JBBQOJ010000238.1:0-5546 GCA_038330815.1 Chitinophagales bacterium
GGCGTATAATGTTTGTAAAAAAAATCTTTTACATCCTGCAAAGTAACGTCTTCTACATGCTTCAACTCCTTGCCAATGGTCATCCAGCGGTAGGGATGCACGGTGTAGGCCAATGCCCTCATTTTATGCCAGGCATCGCCGTACGGTTTGTTGATATAATGTTCTTTAAACTCTTCGCATACCACTTTTCGCTGCACTTCCAGGCTTTTGCTGTCGAAGGCGAGGCTTAGCATCCGGTCGCTTTCGAGCCAAAACGCTGTTTCAAGGTTTTCAGCCGGCAACTGGCAGTAATAATTGGTGAGATCGTTGGTAGTAAAAGCATTGTTTTCGCCACCCGCCATTTGCAATGGTTCATCGTATTCGGGAATATTGATACTTCCACCAAACATCAGGTGTTCAAATAAATGCGCAAAACCGGTTTTTTCAGGGTTTTCATCTCTTGCACCCACATCATAAATAACATTCACCACCGCCATTGGGGTGCTTTCATCTTTGTGCACCAATACCCTTAACCCATTGCTAAGGGCAAACTTTTCATACTGAATCATGGCGCAAAGTTAAGGACTGGCACTTTACAATTTATTTAATGATGAAAGTTAGTGAAGCATTGCAGCCATTGAAAGGGCGCAGGCTGGCATGGCGGGGCGAAGGCTATAAGATACTTTTGGGTTTAATATTTACCTGAATCAGTTCATTTTGCCGCCGTATGGTAATTTTTATATTTTCATTTACAGATTGCAACATGTTTTTATACGTCATGATGTTATTGGTAAAGTTGCTGCCCACCCCCAGTATCAGGTCGTTTATCTTTATACCGGCCTTGTCGGCAGGCGAACCGGGCATTACATCCTCCACAATGATTAATCCATCTACATAATAAATGGCCAATCCTGTATAGGCATAGTCAAAGTCATCCTTAAAATGACTGTTAGGGATAAGGTGTATTTCCCGCCTGGGGTAATTGATGGTGAGGTTGAAACGTCGCAGCAGGTCGTTGCCCAACAGGCCACCAACAAAGGGATAAGAAGTTACTTTATACTCATCATTAAATAAAAAAGTAGGCACATTCCTGAATTTATAGCTACCGATTTGCACCATTTTTACCACGGTGAGGCGCATCTGCAACCTGCCTCCCATGCCCTCTGCCTGGGTAGGAAATGGTTTTCGCCGTGACAACAGCAGGCTGCTATCTTTCACATACTGCTCGCTCAGCAAAAAGCACAAACCGGCACCGGTATCAAAATAAAAATTAAAGCTTTGTTTTTTATTATCGCGGAAAGTAAGGTTTTGAATGGGCAGGGTAGTAAAAGCCGGGCGAAGGATGGTGCCGCCACGGGGGTAATCCAGTTCACCCGGTGTAAAAACTTCAATTGCTGAACTATCGAAATTTATTTTCACGATATACCTGCTAAAAAAACTGTAGCCAATGATACCATCTATTTTTTCGCCATACACACTGCTTAAAATATCGTAATCATTGATATGAAAGTTGAGGTTTTTGAGGATAAGGCCGGGAAAAGCCAGTTGTTGGTTAAAGAGGAAACTTACTTTTTTTTCGCCCCCCATACCCCGGATAGTGGTATCGGATGGCCGGGCCTTTAATTGATAATAGGCTACTGTGGAAGAATCAAGTGAAATGCCACCGCTGCCGGTATCCAGGATAAAATTTAAGGTGTCGGGGATTTTCTCCAGCAGGGCCCTTACAACCATTACACCGCCACTGTATTGTTTAAAAGGAAAACGGGTAACAAAAACTGCCTCGGGCTGTGGCCTTAAAAGCTCCTGGCTGCGGCCGCCTGTAATCAAGCATTGCAAGAATAGTATACAAAATAAATTCTTCATAAAGCAGAACTAAATATACAACCTAATGAATGTACTTTTGTTATTAATTTACAAATGTTTGTATGGTTAAAGATGAACTATTTAAAAAGGCTTTCCATTTTGAAAACCTTACGGCGGAAGAGGGTGTTTATTTATTTAAAAACGCGCCACTGGCCGAGTTGATGTACGTAGCGGATGAGTTAAGAAAAATACAAGTGCCGCATGGCAAGGTTACCTGGATCATCGACCGCAACCTCAATACCACCAATGTTTGTATCGCCAATTGTAAGTTTTGTAACTTTTATCGTATCCCCGGCCACCCCGAAGCCTATATCACCGACATCGAAACCTATAAAGTAAAAATAGAAGAAACCTTTCGCTACGGGGGCGAGCAATTGTTACTGCAGGGTGGTCACCATCCCGACCTGGGCCTGGCCTATTATGTAGGGTTGTTTAAAGAACTAAAACGATTATATCCCCAATTAAAGTTACATACCCTTGGTCCGCCCGAGGTGGCCCACATTACCAAGCTGGAAAAAAGTACACACCGGGAAGTGTTGATGGCATTAAAAGATGCGGGCCTGGATAGCTTACCCGGACCAGGGGCAGAAATTCTTACCGACCGGGTGAGGCGACTGATCAGCAAGGGGAAATGTGGTAGCCAGGAATGGCTGGATGTGATGCAGGAGGCCCACCAACTGGATATCACCACCAGCGCCACCATGATGTTTGGCCATGTGGAAACCGTGCTGGAGCGTTTTGAACACCTTGTAAAATTAAGAGAGGTGCAAAGCAGTAAACCAGTTAATGCCAAAGGATTCGTTGCTTTTATTCCCTGGACCTTCCAGGATGTAGATACTTTACTGGCAAAAATAAGGGGGGTGCACAACCTCACCACACCGGAAGAATATATCCGGATGATTGCCATGAGCCGTATCATGCTGCCCAATGTAAAAAACATACAGGCCAGTTGGCTAACTGTTGGAAAAAAAACCGCCCAGCTTTGCCTCAATGCAGGCGCCAATGATTTTGGCTCCATCATGATAGAAGAAAACGTGGTAAGCGCAGCAGGTGCACCACATCGTTTTACGAGTAAAGGCATCCAGGAAGCCATTCGCGAAGCTGGATTTGAGCCCCAGTTACGCAACCAGCAATACGAGTTTAGAGAAATACCGGCCGAAATGGAGGAGCAGGTAATTGCCTATTAAATGTTCCTGCGGATGTTACTCAAATAATCCTACCCTGTTGGAGTACTGCTATTTTAAAAAAAATTCCCGGTAAAGTTTATGGCAAGGGTTTGCTTCACAATGCCTTCGTGTTTTTATGATAATATTACCTGCCTGCTGAACCGGTAAATACATCCAATGATGATAAGCCTGCACCAGTCGCTAAAAATGGGTAGTACACAAACCGGCACTTATAAAAAACAAAATGGCTTATTCACCAGCTTCTCCGGCGATGTAGCTGCAAGGTGATTGAATATGCTACCGGTAATTGTATTCCTTGCAGCCTATTAATAGTCCCGACCAGGTTATTAAATTGCCGGCCTTCCCCTCCTTCAATCTCTTCTTATACCTTCATCGTTGCGGTTACCCGATTAATTGCGGCTTACATTGTAAACAAATATTTACCTGTTAAAAAATTTGTAAACCTGCAAAACCGGTGGTTATCTTTTCCCGTACATCCACTATCAACCGCTTCATTTACTTAAAATTAATACAATGAAAAAAAATCTTAACCTTCAGCAGTTTGGCTTATTTGTATTGCTAATACTCGTCATGGCTGCCTGCAAAAAAAACGATTCGCCTTCCGATCCCATCAAAGGAGGGATGGAACTGGCCAAAAAATTAGACATCACTTTTTATGCATTGGCCGGTGGTATTAAACTGGATAAAATAAATACCGCCAATCCGGGTACCGTGCTTAATTCTGCTACCATCTCAGGTTTGATGAGTGGGGAAATAATCCTCGCAATAGATTTTCGTCCGGCTACTGGCCAGTTATATGGTATCAGCAGCACCGGAAGATTGTACGTAATTAATCCGCAAAGTGGCGCTGCCCGTATGATTGGTGCCAACCCGGTATCAAATGATATCGCCGGAACAATGGTAGGGTTTGATTTTAATCCCACCGTTGATCGTATCCGCTTATTAACAAGTACCGGGATTAATTTGCGTTTAAATCCCGAAAACGGTGCTATTGCTGCTACCGACCTTCCTGTTAATGGTGTACCCGGCGCTATGATTACCAGCGCAGCCTATACCAATAATGTTGCCGGTGCCGCCACAACCACTTTATATGATATTGATGTTACGACACAAAAATTGTACAGGCAAATTCCACCCAATGATGGCAAACTGGTAGAAGTGGGACCACTTAAGTTAAAAGTGAACGGTGAAGGTGGATTTGATATAGCGCCTAAAGATTCAGTAGCGCTTGGCTTGTATAGCAGCAAAGGAAATTCTACTTTATTCGTAGTGAGTTTAACGACCGGGGAAGCCACGCTTTTAGTTGGCTTTGAAAGAACCGTAGGATATACTGCCATTGCAATTCCTACCAAACCGGTGGCCTATGCATCAGATCTTAACAACAACCTATTGATTTTTGATCCCACAATGGCGACCTCCATAATAACCAAACCAATTACAGGTTTAAATGCCGGTGAAAAAGTAATGGGCATCGATTTCAGGCCACTCAATGGCCAATTGTATGGATTAACCAGTAGCAGTCGTGTCATCACGTTGAACACCTCTTCAGGCGCAGCGGCCATTGTAGGCACTATAAGCACCCCTTTAAATGGCACCGACTTTGGCTTTGACTTTAATCCCACGGTAGACCGCATTCGTATTGTAAGCAATACGGGCCAAAACCTTCGTTACAATCCTAATGATGCAAGCGCCATGGTTACGGTAGATGGCAGTTTAAAGCCAGGCACTCCGGCAGTAACTGCGGTTGCATATAGCAACAATTTTGCAGGCGCCACCACCACCATGTTATTTGACATTGATGTAATGACCGATAAATTATTTCTACAGAGCCCGCCGAATGATGGTGGACTGGTAGAAGTAGGCAAACTGAATTTCAATGTTGATGCAGTGGGTGGATTTGATATTGGCGGAACAAGTGGAATGGCCTGGGCGGTGTTATCCTCCGATAACCGGGCAAGGTTGTTTACCATCAATACCACCACCGGTGCTGCAACGGTAAAAACTAATTTTCCGATAGTAAATGGTTTAGCAATAGGCCTTGGCTTTTAATTGCCGCTTTTTTATTTTAAGGCGCTGGAAATACCAGCGCCTTTTTTTTGTGTTGCCTCGATGGAAGCTGCATTGCCCTTTTAATCGATGACGACTGCGCCTTATGTATCTACAAAGGTTAACCACTTAAACCCCGCCGTTATTTCAGTAGCAAGGCTTCAATGTCTAACCAGGTTTGAATGCGTGTATGTCTGCCCGTTACGGCCAACTGGTTATGGGGCTGCGTAAACAACAAGGTAGTTTCACCGGAGAAATGATCCAGGTTTTTAAAATAATCATCAATCATAATGTCTGCCTTGATGATGGCCTTGGAACCACAGAAAACAAATTGCTTCCAATTAAGAAAAGAGAAATGTTCTCCCAGCCAGCTTAGCTTTTCGGAGAGACTATTGGGAAATTCCATTGCTGCCGACACAATGAATACTTCGTATTGCTGGTGAAGTTGTTGTAAAATACGTTGACTATGTT
>JBBQOJ010000239.1:0-5544 GCA_038330815.1 Chitinophagales bacterium
GCAGCCGACGGTGGACGGCGAGGTCGCCGATCCGCTGGGTTGATAATTACATGGTTACCAGTGCCGGCCCCCATTCCCGAGGTGGTAACCCGGCCGTCACCCGTTGCATAAATTGGCGTGCCCTGGGTGGCGGTGAAGTCGAGCCCGTTGTGCATTTTTGGTATTCCATAAATAGGATGAATACGGTACCCGAAACCACTGGCAACCCTCGTAAGGTCTTTATTACTCACCGGTTGTATTGCCGGTATACTGGCCAGCTTGTTTTCCTGGTTGTTGATGAGCTTTTCAATTTCCTTGTAGCTGTTTACCTGGTAAGCAACCCTTGCGGTAATATTATTCAACGATCTGGCAATCTCTTTTCCAAGCAAATCATCATTCATTACACTTACCTTATCAATCTCCTTCTTATTCTCGGTTAATTTTGCCCTCGCACTGTCGGGTAATGGATTCGCTTCAAATATAGACCGGTACACTTCATTATCCCTTTTTTCGAGATCCGCCATTTGTTGCTGAAGTGTCTTCACTTTTTGATTCAACACGCTATAATTGTCTTTCATCAGTTCTAGCCGGATATTGGACTCCTTGTCGGTTGGGCGGGGAATAAATTTCGTATATACCCAAATTACCAGTGCCGAACTTACCAGTAAACCAGAAAAAAAACCAAACACCCTCAACAACTTCACCCGCAGTGGTGTAACCAGCTTTTCATAGCGAAGTGTGTTGGTGTTATAGTAATATTTGATTTTTTTCATAGCCCCAAACCCCTGAGGGCTTTGTATAGTTTCCTTTTTTAATGATGTACAACCAATGGTTAAATATAATGCTTAAATCCTTTCGGGGTTAATGCTGTTTCAATTAGGAAAGTAGCATCGCCTGCCTGCTATTCGCAACAATGCATTTTTTTTCCTGCGGTTTCGATATAAATTTCATGCCATTTTAAACCGGCGTAAAAATTAACCCGCCAATTAAATTCATGGTTGCTACATTTCCAACAGTGATCCCAATTAACACATGCATGAATTCTTTACCTTTGCCGCAACCTGTTAACCGGCTTGCAAAGATAGCCGGATAAACAGCAAAAATCAATCTTAACCAGCCAGGTTTATGACGCATACCGACGACACATTCACGCAGACTTCTCCTTCAACCACTTTAACTTCCACCGAAATCCGGGAACTTTTTCTTAATTTTTTTAAAGACAGGCAGCATACCATTGTACCATCTGCCCCCATTGTATTAAAAGATGATCCCACCCTGCTGTTTACGAATGCGGGGATGAACCAGTTTAAGGATTATTTCCTGGGCAATAAAACGGCGCCCTATAAAAGGGCTGTTGATACCCAAAAATGCCTGAGGGTAAGTGGTAAGCACAACGACCTGGAGGAAGTGGGTGTAGATACTTACCATCATACTATGTTTGAAATGTTGGGCAACTGGAGTTTTGGCGATTATTTTAAAGCGGATGCTATTGCCTGGAGCTGGGAGTTATTGACCAAAGTATTTAAAATACCTGTAAACCGGTTGTATGTAACCGTATTTGAAGGCGATGAGAAAGAAAAAATTCCACCTTCGGCCATCGCATTGGCAGAGTGGAAAAAGCTGGTGCAGCCTGATCATATCGTTTTTGGCAATAAAAAGGATAATTTTTGGGAGATGGGCGACACGGGCCCCTGCGGACCCTGCACCGAAATTCATGTAGATTGCCGCCCCGATGAGGAACGCGCAGCAGTTGCAGGCAATACCCTCGTTAATAAAGATCATCCGCAGGTAATTGAAATATGGAACAATGTGTTTATCCAGTATAACCGCAAAAAGGATGGCAGTCTTGAACCACTACCGTCCACGCATGTAGATACCGGGATGGGCTTTGAACGACTGGTACGCGTACTTCAAAATAAACAAAGTAACTACGATACCGATATTTTTAGCGGCACCATTGCCGCTATCAGCCAATTGGTATTAAAGGCTTACCAGGCAGGAGATGAAAAGCAAAGTATTGCCTTCCGGGTAATTGCCGATCATGTCCGCGCCATCGCTTTCACCATCGCGGATGGGCAATTGCCTTCCAATACCGGCGCCGGGTACGTGATCCGTCGTATTTTAAGAAGGGCGGTGCGTTACTATTATTCCTACCTGGAGTACAAACAGCCACTTCTTTACAAGCTATTGCCCTTGTTGGCCAAACAATTTGAACAGGTTTTTCCCGAGCTTACCCAGCAACTCGAATTTATCAGCAGGGTGGTAAAGGAGGAAGAAGAGGCATTTTTAAGAACGCTGGAAAAAGGATTGAAGCGGATGGATGAAACCATGCAGCAATCGAAAACTGCTACTATTGATGGCCGGATCGCTTTTGAATTGTTTGATACCTATGGTTTTCCGCTCGACTTAACCACCCTGATTGCCACGGAAAATAAATTCTCCGTAGATGAGCCCGGATTTCAACTGGCCATGCAGGAACAAAAAGAGCGCAGTCGTTCCGCAGCCGTTTTGGAAACAGCCGATTGGGTACCCGTGATCGACCCTGTTGCGCCCAGCCATTTTACCGGATACGATGCACTGGAATCAGTAGGTCGCCTTACCCGGTACCGGAAAGTAGCTTCTAAAACGAAAACCTTTTACCAGTTGCAGTTAACCCAAACTCCCTTTTATGCAGAAAGTGGCGGACAGGTTGGCGACACGGGTACCCTGCAATTTGGCGACGAACTCCTGGAAGTTACCAATACCAAAAAAGAAAACGACCTATTGCTCCATTTCACCGACCGCTTACCACAGCAGTTGGATGCACCGGTGGTAGCGAAAGTGAATGCCCCGCGAAGGAACGCCATCACAGTACACCATAGCGCTACCCACCTGCTGCACGCGGCCTTGCGCACCGTGTTGGGAAACCACGTGGCGCAAAAAGGTAGCCTGGTAAATGAAGATCAACTGCGCTTTGATTTTTCTCATTTTGCCAGGGTAACCGATGCGGAATTGGCAGCAGTAGCGGAATTGGTCAACGAAAAAATAAGGGCCAATATACCGGTGATTATAAAATCGATGGCAAAAGAGGAGGCTATCGCACTGGGGGCAATGGCCCTCTTCGGCGAAAAATATGGTGATACTGTAAGGGTGGTAATCATCGATGCGGGCTATTCGATAGAATTGTGCGGTGGAACCCATGTTGGCAATACGGGCGAATTGGGCTTTTTTAAAATTACGCACGAAGCGGCAGTTGCTGCCGGGGTAAGGAGGATAGAAGCGATCAGTGGTGTTGCTGCAGAACAGTACATCAACCAGTCGTTCCAGGAATGGAGCCTTGTAAAAGGGCAACTAAAAAACCCGAAGGATATTGGTAAAGCCATCGCCCAGTTAATGGCGGAAAATAACGCGCTGGCCAAAAAACTGGAAGGCCTGGAAGCCCGCCAATTGGTAGGCATCCGCAACGAGTTATTACAAAAAGATGAAATTATTGATAACGTAACCTTTGTGGGCGATATAGTGGAGGTAGGCAATGCAGATGCTTTAAAAAAATTGTGTGCCGATCTGAAAAATCACTTGCACGACCATGTTGTGGTGCTGTGTGCCAATATTGATGGAAAGGCATTTGTGGCCATTGGCATAGCTGATACCGTGGTGGCCGCCAAAAAACTGGATGCCGCAAAAATCATCCGGGAGCAGGTGGCGGGTATGATCCGGGGAGGCGGTGGAGGTCAGGCCAACCTGGCTACCGCGGGCGGACAGGAAATAGGAAGGTTACAGGAAATAATCGACCTGGTGAAATCATTGATATAAAGACGAATGTAGCAACCCGCAGGTTCACTGCATCAACTTTACTGAAATGGAGGTAATATTTGAAACGCCCCGCCTGCTTTTGCGCAGGTCTTCAATGGCAGACGCTTCGCTGGTATACCGGCTCAACAGCCAGCCACCCGTAGTACAATATGTGGATAAGCCAAGGTTGTATAACGAAACGGAGGCATCGGACATTCTCTCCCGGCTAATCCTTCGGCAATACCAACAGCATTTTGGCCCTGGGCAATACACCTGAATAGTAACCTTGAATTTATTGGTTGGTATGGACTAAAAAAAGACAACACCAATGGCTCCTTCGATTTGTGGTACCGGTTTTTACCGGGATGTTGGGGAAGGGGATACGAAACAGAAGCTGCTATGCATACCCTTGCCGATGGTTTTGGTAAACTGGCATTGGAAGAAGTGATCGCTACAGTGCATCCTGCCAATACAACATCTATCAGGGTGCTGCAAAAATCAGGGATGCAGTGGATGGCCGACAGGGAAGAAGACGGCTTGCCAGTTAAAGTTTTCCATGCCATAAATCCGGCAATGACGCTTCCTGTTACTCATAATGCAGTTTAACCGATTTTAATATTTGATACATGATTAATTATAATCCCAAGGAATGGTTTACGTTTATTTTCCGCTTCCATAAAGCAGATACGTTCAGGAAATTGTTTCCACTAATTGTGGGTATCAGCCTGTATTCATTTATTGTGGGCTATTTGGAAACTGAATTTTTTAAACTCAGTGAAAGCAGTCATGTAAAAAATATCCCGGTAATGCATAGCCTGTTGGGATTTGCCATTTCCATGCTGTTGGTTTTTAGAACCAATACGGCGTACGATCGTTGGTGGGAAGGCAGGAAATTATGGGGGGCATTGGTAAATAACAGCCGAAATCTTGCAATTAAACTGTCTGCAATGTTGCCGGAATCAGCCATAGAGCACCGAACTTTTTTTAGGAAAATAATTCCGGCTTTTGCCTACGCCCTCCACAACCATTTAAAAAACGAAAAAACCCGCATCTCACTTTTTGAAGAGGATAAGCATCACCCGGTATTTCGCAATATTGACAACGAAAAGCATGTTCCCAACCAGGTTGCCCTGGTGATGTTTAAACATATTCAGCAATTATACAAAGAGCAACATTTAAATGGTGACCAGTTAATCATCCTTAATGCAGAACTACAGTCTTTTACTGATATTTGCGGTGCCTGTGAACGAATAAAAAATACGCCCATCCCCTATTCCTACAGTGTGTTTATTAAGAAATTCATTTTTGTATATGTAATGACGCTTCCTTTTGGTTACGTTTTTTCATTGGGGTATTACGTAATACCAGTAGTGGCCTTTATTTTTTATGTACTGGCCAGTCTTGAGTTGATTGCCGAGGAAATTGAAGATCCGTTTGGCACGGATGATAATGATGTGCCCACAGATAAAATTGCCATGAACATTCACAAACATGTTGCCGAGCTAATTTGATAAACTACCCCCAATTTTTTATCCTGCCATTTACCGGGGTTGATCTGTACCAATTAATTTTCCCACACCAATATATCTTTGGCGGGTTACAACGCCAATTTGTTAAATAGCTACCACTGATCTAGCCGTTCGCCCCGCTTCCATCAAAATTTTGTTAAAGCCAAAAAAATATATGCGAAACATTTCGTAATTCAACAATTACAATTACTTTTGAACTACTAAATATTTCGTACATCAAATAAAAAAACATGAAAAGGTTACTGTTCAGTTTAGCAATTACCGC
>JBBQOJ010000240.1:0-5537 GCA_038330815.1 Chitinophagales bacterium
GGTGGTGTGGGGGAATTACTGCTGACCCTCCCTTTGAATGGATATTTTTTCACCGGTAGCTATACAACGGGAAAATACATTGCCGAAAAAATTGCTTACAAAATGGTTCCCTGCCAGTTGGAACTGGGCGGAAAAGACCCATTGTATGTTATGGAGGATGTAGTAGATATAGACAAAACTGCTGCAGCTGCTTTGGAAGGGGTAGTATATAATAACGGGCAAAGCTGTTGTGCAGTAGAAAGGATCTATGTACACCATGGGGTGTACGATGCCTTTGTAACGAGCTTCGTTTCGCAATGTAAAGCACTGGTGTTGGGCAACCCGCTCAACAAACAATCAGATATGGGGCCGCTTAGCCGGAAAGAACAGCAGGCGTTTTTAGCCGCGCAGGTAATAGATGCACAGGGAAAGGGGGCGAAATTATTATGCGGTGGAAAAATTCCCGAAGGAAAAGGATATTATTTTGAACCAACTGTTTTGGTAGATGTAAATCATACCATGCAGGTGATGACGGAAGAATCGTTTGGGCCGATTATCGGTATTCAAAAGGTGGCAGATGATGCCGAAGCTGTTCAGTTGATGCAGGACACCCCATACGGCCTCACTGCTGCAATATACTCGGCCGATTTTGACCGGGCTGAAGCGGTGATGGCGCAATTGCAAACAGGTACTGTTTATTGGAATTGCTGCGACCGGGTAAGCGCTGCCTTACCCTGGTCGGGCAGAAAACAATCTGGCATGGGCACCACCTTATCGTACCAGGGCATCCGGGCCTTTGTACAACCCAAGGCCTATCATATCCGGGGCTAGTGGTGCTATTACAGCTCTTCACGGGTTTAGCCTGTCTTTTTACCTGGTTACAGCATTGATATAGTGCTTTACACCGTTGTTTCTAATTCAATACGCTTTTTGCCGATACAGGCGAATAGGCAGGTAAGGCGCCACCCGTCACTAACGTATGTTGGGGTAGCCTGATTTCGAAAGTGGTGCCTTCCTGCGGCTTTGAAAATACCTGGATAGCGCCGCCCGCTTTATCTACCAGGTGCTTCACCATTGCCAACCCCAGGCCATGCCCGGTTTCACCGATTGTACCCGGCGTACTAACCACATTTCCAAGGATTATGTTTTTTATTTCATGGTCGTGTAAACCCTTGCCATTATCGCTCACCCTAATGTGGAGGGTCTTTGACCTGTTGATTGTGGTAATTGAAAATTGGGTGTGTATTTTGCCCCCGGCAGGCGTAAATTTTATGGCATTAGAAACCAGGTTACCGCAAATTTGCATCAGGTTGCTGTTTATAAAATCAATGGCAATATCGTCGGTTTCAGCTGCCACAACCAACTGTTGATTTTTACCTTGTGCCATGGGAAGGTAAAGCTTTTCAATGCGGTCCTTTATTTGAAATAGCGACGCAACCTGGCCATTTGCGTTAATGGCCGAGGCAACAGTAGCACCGGCACTATTTAAAATTTCTTCGGCCAGTGACAACAACGACACCCCGCTTTGCTCAATCATATCAAATGCCTGGGAAATTTTATTACCAGGCCCGGTTTCACCAGATTGCTTTTTAAACAACCTTGCAACGCCAACAATGCCACCAATTGGCCCACGAATGTCATGCGCCAGTTTTGCCTGTGTAGCGGTTATGGCATCCATTTTTAGCCGAAGTGCTTCCATTTCTTTACGGGCAATTATTTTTTCAACAACCTCTTTAGCAATGGCAGCTAACATGGAGGCTTTTTCAATATCCAGTTTACCAGGTTGTTGATCCAAAACACACAAGGCACCAATATTTAAACCCGTTGTTGTGGTAAGCGGAACGCCATAATAATAATTTAGTTTCGGACCTTCTTTAACAAATGAAATATCGGCAAAACGATGATCTTTGGAAAGTTCCGTAATTTCAAGGGGGTGGTTGTTGAGAATAGTATACTGGCAAACCGACTCCTCCCTTGGTATGGTGGATACCTCAATTCCGTACCGCGATACCGAGGTTTGCAGGTGATTGCTTATCAGGTTTACCATTGTTATCGGTTTACCTGTAATTTGCGCGGCTAAGCGGGTAAGGCCACTCAACGATTCGTCCAGCGATGACAGTTCCATATTGAAATCAGCAAAAAACAATAGCCGTTGCCATTCATTGGTAGGTTTTGGAAAACTGTTTATCATAGGAGTATTTATTTTTATAGTAAGATAATTGATGAGAAGTGGCCCGTTTAGGCCATGCGGTACAATAGCATTGTTTTCAAAAGAATTATTCCGGCCATTGCAATTCGCAGGTATTCGCTACCGTGAGCAACTGCCCGGAAATTTTTTCCACCAGTTCCTTCGCCATGAAAGGTTTAGCGATAAAGTCGTTCATACCCGCAAGCAGGCATTTTTCACGATCAGCAATCAAGGCGGAGGCCGTCATGGCGATAATTGGCACATCGCAAACAGGGGCGTTCATCTTTTGCCTGATGATAGTGGTAGTTTCATAGCCATCCATTTCAGGCATTTGAATATCCATTAACAAAACGTCGTATTTTTTACGTACGAGCCAATCCAGTGCCTCTTTTCCGTGATTGGCAATATCCACTTTTGCTCCCTGGTTGGTTAATAGTTTTAAAGCAACTTTTTGATTGATCAGGTTATCCTCTACCAGCAACACTTCAATATTGTGTAACACATTTACCGGGATGGGAAACGCCGTCTTTTTTACTGGTTGGTTATTCCCGGTACCCTTCAAAACGGGCAAGGTAAATGTAAATACGCTCCCTTTTCCCTGTTCACTTTTAGCCCGTATGGTTCCTCCCTGCAGTTCTACCAGTTGCCGGGTAATGGTAAGTCCTAACCCGGTGCCACCATATTTTCTTTTACTGTCGCCTGCAACCTGTATGAAGCGCTCAAATACCGATTCTATTTTCTCTGTTGCGATACCAATCCCGGTATCTGTAATTGAAAAAGAGAGTATCGCGGAAGCGTCCTGTTCTTCTTCCAATTGAATAAGCATCGTCACTTCACCCCGCTCTGTAAATTTAACCGCATTGCCCACCAGGTTATTCAACACCTGGCTGAGGCGCACCGGGTCGCCCACCAATAACAATGGCACGTTGCATTGTATGTTGCACTTTAATTCAAGCTGCTTTTTTTGCGCGCTTGGTTGATGCATGCAAATAATAGTGTGGGCAAGCTCAGCCCATTGATAGGGAGTTTTTGAAATATGGATCTTACCGGCTACAATCCTGGTGAGGTCGAGAATATCATTAATTATCACCATCAAATGATCCGCTGATTCTTTAATGGTGTTAACATATTCTTTTTGATCCGACGAGAGGGTGGTAGTGGATAATAATTGTGCCATACCGATCACCCCGTTCATGGGCGTTCGTATTTCGTGGCTCATATTGGCAAGAAACTGCTCCTGGGTTTTCCTGGCTTCTTCTGCCGCCAGCCGTGCCTGCTGGGTTTCAATTTCCGCCTGCTTACGGTCGGTAATATCCTGCATAGACCCAATCATTCGCACGGGTACCTGTTGTTCATTTTTCATTACATATCCCCGGGAATTAGTATAGGCATAACTGCCATCATTTTTTAAAAACCGGTAATCGCTTTCCCATGAACTTACCTTACTATTAATCGCGTGGTAAATACTTTTGATGACTTTCGACTTTTCATCAGGATGTAACCCGCTTGCCCAAAAATCATCTGTTATATTTTCAATAGCACAACCAGGCTTAAGGTATTTTTCGATGCCCTGCCCGGTCCACTTTACTTTATCCGTTAACAGGTCCCAATCCCAGATGATATCATTGGTGGCCTTTGAAATGATATCATACCGCTCATTGCGTTCTTTCAGCAAGACCAGGTTTTTTTTTCGTTCAATGCTATACCAAACCGCTTTTTCAAGTGAATGGTGGGTATAGTCGCCTTTCATTAAAAAGTCTTGTGCTCCTAATGAAATTGCTTTCAGCGCTAAAGCGGTATCAGATAAGCCGGATAATATTATCACCGGGATAGCTGAATTTATCCTGGCTATTTCAGTATAGGAATTTAGTCCATCGCTATCCGGTAGAAATATGTCGAGAAATAGTAAAGAAAAATTAGTTTCTTTTAATAATCTTATTCCTTCTGCAATCGTGGAAGCCATGCAGATGTTTTCAATGGAAAGACTGGTCTTTTCGAGTTGTGTTTCCAGCAATACCTGGTCACCGGGATTATCTTCAATAATTAAGACCGATAAATTTTTTACTAGCGTTTTCATAAAAATGTTTAATTCCTTTCTATATTTTTACCCTTCTGCTGCTGATACGCTTACAGGAAGCGATGCTTTGTTTATATTAGGAGGATGGGTAAAAGCCCATCGGTATAGCTGCTCGCATATTGCAATAAATGTATACAAGTACAAAAATCTCCTATTTTCAATCGTTTGTTTGTAAATGATTAAAATGCTTGTCTGTAGACAGTTTCCTACCTGCCTTGAGCTAACCGGGCGGGTTGTTATTTTCTTCTCATTCCAGTGACGGCAGTTTATGTTGATTTACCTGGAGATGTATACCACGGTACCCATTGACATATTTATGCGATCGGGCTGTAGCTACCCATCTACAACCGCCGCTTTTATATATAATTGAAGGCCTAATCAAATAACCAAACGATTTTCCTACTTATTATAACATAACTTTATTAACCAGATAGGTACACCCAATAAACGGTTAGGCACCGTTATGTATAATGTTAACATCACCAAAAATAACACCCCTTTTGAAAAGCCATGCGCAACAACTGTTTCTCAAGTTTCAACAGCGCCCGTTTATTTTTGGAATGGCTGCGTTTTTAGTAATGACTACCCTTGTAGCTAGTTTAGCCTATCAGCGGCTTCAAATAAACCGCGAAATTATTGAACAGGATACGTACAATTATGCGCTGGCTGCCAGGGATCGGATACGGGAAGCGCTTGTACAGGGAATGGCAGCCAATAAAACAATTTCACTTTTTATACAACGAGATGACACGGTAAAAGATTTCGATTCCATAGCCCGGCAAATATTGGCGTTGAATAAAATAGTAGATGCTATCCAGTTGATACCAGGTGGTGTAATTACCCAGGTATATCCTTTCGCGGGGAACGAAAGCGTAATTGGCTATAATATCTTAAATGACTCCTTGCGGAAAAAGGAAGCAATAAAAGCCATCAGGAAAAAAGAGTTTTTTTACGCGGGTCCATTTCAACTACTACAGGGGGGAATGGGCATTGTTGGCAGGTTACCCGTTTTCAGGGACAATAAATTTTGGGGCTTCAGCGCCGTGGTAATTAAGATGCCCAACTTATTGAAAGCTGCCGGCATTGACAGCCTGGGAAAAAGTGGTTACTATTTACAGTTGTCAAAAAAAAATCCGATAAGTGGCGTGGAGGAATTGTTCGTTTCCTATCCAAAGGGATTTGTACCGGATAATGTGGCCACGGTGCTTTTAACCGAGGAGGAATGGAAACTGTCTGCCTTCCCGGTAAAATCCAATAAGGGGTACACCAACGTGTTGCTATTTTTTATCGTTG